>JAPLKX010000190.1 GCA_026387845.1 Candidatus Hydrogenedentota bacterium
CATCGAGTGGGATCCGGTCAACATGAAAGTCACCAACCTCCCCGAGGCCGAGCCGCTGATTAAGCCCCCGTATCGCGAAGGCTGGACGATTTAGAAATGATGAATGATGAAAACAAAAAGCAACAGAGAGGCCGCGGTTGACGCAGAGGAAACAGGTGTTTATTGTCCCAATCGTCTCAATGGTCCCAATGGTCTCAGAAAAAGTAGGATGAGTTTTGTTTGGGTAAATTCCGGAGCTCCAGATTTGTAGCCTTGGTGGCCGCTGTGATGCTGGGGCCGCTTGCAGCGCCTATTGCGGATGCTTGCGATTCGGGGACGGTCCGCGACGCGGCGCTGATGGCCGAGCGGGGCGTGTACCGTCTGTGCGTGTTTGTGAAGAGCGACGACGCACGGGCGTCCGATGAAATCAAACGGATAGAGTCGCGCATTAACGATCCCGCCGCCAAGCTTAACGTGCAGGTGGAGCGCGTTGACGTTGACAACCCGAATGTCGACTGGGAATCTTACGGCATTCCAAGCGCGCCGCCCGAAACGCCCGTAGCCGCGTTGATCGGCGAGGGCGGAATGCCCAAGCGGGCGTTTGTTCTCGACCACTGGCAGCCTTACCCGACGGACGACGATCTCGCCGCCATCCAAACGTCGCCCGCGCGTGAGAAGATCAAGGATGGGATCGCAAGCCATTGGGCGGTGGTCCTGTACAGTCCCGGCGACCCGGCGCTCGGGGCGGACAGCACTCTGCCCGACGAGCTTTTCAAGGAAGTCGAGACGGAGTGGGCCGAGAAGCAGTCGCCGGGTGTGACGACGGTGCGGTTCGACCGCAGCGACCCGGCGGAACGGATGCTGCGGGCGTTTACGGGCATCGATGCGGAAGGGCCGGCGTGGGCCGGCATTGTGTTCGGCCGGGGGAAGGTGCTCGCGCCGCCGCTGACGGGCAGCGCCATCACAAAGGAAAACATCGGCAAGCTGCTCGAGGGGCTCACGGTCCCCTGCACGTGCCTGCAGGAGTCGTCCGTGCTCGGTCTCGACATTCCCATGACGTGGGACGCGCGCCTCGACGAGGTGATCGCGTCAATCAAGCCGGCCGGCGGATACTTTGAGACGATGCTCGACCCGGCGGGCCAGCCTGCGCCGGCTGCCATCGCGCCGCAACCCCAGCCGGGCCGGCAGGTGCTTGGAATCGCGGTGGCGGCGGCGATTGCATTGGCGCTGGTAGCCGTGACGGCGACGGGCGTGGTCGTCTACAGAGCCCGCCGCGGCGCCGCCTGATGCCCCCTGAAGATTGTGGTGCGGGCGTCTCGCCTGCACGCTCCCAATTCAGCACCCTGAATGAAAAACCCCTGCACGCTTCGCTCAAGCAATGGTATGCGCGCCCGGGCGACGAGTTCGAGGTGCTCGCGGGCAAATCGCTCATTGACATTGTCCGCGGCGAACTGTTAATTGAAATCCAGACGGCGAACTTCAGCCAACTCCGGCGCAAACTGTCCCGGCTCGTCGAAACCCACCGCGTCCGGCTCGTGTATCCAGTCGCGGCTGAGAAATGGGTCGTCCGGACTGATTCGAACGGCGCGGAGACCGGGCGCAGGAAATCGCCGAAGCACGGCAAAATCGAAAACGTCTTCGGCGAACTGGTCAGCATTCCCAAGCTGATGGCGCATCCCAATTTCTCGCTCGAGGTACTGCTGATCCGCGAAGAAGAAATTCGGCGCCATGCCCCAGGCAAGGCGTGGCGCAGGCGCGGCTGGCTGCGTTGCGAACGCCGGCTCCTGGATGTTGTGGAAAGCAGGGTCTTCCGCGGCCCGGCCGATCTCGTTGCGCTGCTTCCAAGCGATCTCGGCGAGCCGTTCACAACCGCCACGCTCGCCCAGGCCGGAAAAATCCCGCGGCGCCTCGCCCAGCAAATGGTCTACTGCCTCCGCGAAATGGATGAGATCCAGATCACCGGGAAAAAGGGCAACAACCTGCTTTACATGCGCGCGTGACTCGTCTCACCACTTGATGGTGAAGTCGAGATTGACGTCGGCTTCGTCGGCCACGTCGACGACCTTGTAGGCGGATTGGTAAACGGGGGCGGCGCCTTCTTCCGGAATCCTCATTGAGAAGACGACGACCGTATAGGTGCCGGGGTCGAGGTTTTCGAGCCGATAGTTGCCGGCCCTGTCAGGCCCGGTCATCTTGGCGAGCCGGTCGGCGACTTCTTCGGGCGTTCCGAATGTTGCGCCGGCCTCGACGGCCCCGTAGAGGGCGATGACGTAGGTCCTTTCGTCTTGTTCGATGCCGGCGATGCTGCCGCTGACGAAGGCCGGCGCAGAAAAGCTGTAGTCTTTCTGCAGAAACTCGCCCGGCTGCAGGGAAAACGAGTCGGTTTTGACCTTTCTTTCGCCGGGCGGATTCTCGGCGGTGGCGATCAGGTCGATCACGCCCGGCAGGAGGTTGTCGGCAACGTAATGCCCGTCGGACGTATTGACCACCTTCGACTGCTCCATCCCCTCGCCGTGCATGGTGATTTCGACACTCGCGGGCAGTCCCACGCCGCCGGCATGGATGAGGCCTTCGACCGTGGCGGTCTCGCCGGGCAGCTTAATGTCCGCAGTAACGGTTTCATTCTTGGCTACGAGAACTTCCTGGAGCAACTCGCCGGGGAAACCCATGTTGGTTATGTGAAGCGTCGCGCGCCCGACCGGCACGCGCGGCAGCTTGAATTTACCCCGGTTGTCGGTAACGGTAGCAAGGCCGGTGACGTCGCCGCTGGCGGCATCGGGTGCGGCCGTGATTTTAACCCGCGGGACCGGCACCGTGACGCGCGTCACCACCCCGTCGACACTGCCGTAGTCGCCTATACTTTCGGGCTCGGGTTGGGGTGGGGCCGGCTCGGGCTGGGGCTGGGCTTCGGGTTCCGGCGCGGGCGCGGGTTCGGGTGGCGCGGGCTCCGGCGACTGTTCAACTACGGGCGCGGGAGTGGGGGAGACGGGCGCCGGTTCGGGCGCGGGCGCTACTGCCGCTGCGGGGGGGTCCGGCGGCGCGACATACCCCGGCGCCATCGACAAATAGAGCACAAAAGCACCCACGCAGACGAGAAAACCGCCCGCCGCCGTCAACTGGAACTTCGACCTCATGGAGTCCCTCCGAAGGCGCCGATTGTATCACATCCGGGCATGTCCTCAAGTTCGATGCCCAGCGCATAGACATTTTCCGGCGGGTCCATGAGTAGTTTTACGGCGTCTTTCTCCGTGACAATCACGAGCTCGGGTCCCTGCAGTGCTTCGTTGGGCAGATGTGCGTGATCGGGGAAGGACCGCTCGTGTTCGACTTGAGCGCCGAGTCCGCGCAAGGTCTGGAAAAACGATTCGGGCGTGGCGATGGCGCAGGCCGCCGAAATTTTCTTTCCACGCAACTCGGACAGGTCAAGCTGTTGCCCGTCTTTAACGCGCCACAACGTGCGCGGGGCGTGGCGCGTCATACGTATTGGTGCACTCGGGTGGATCGTTTTCAGTTGGCTCAGCAGGTCGCCGAGCCCCACGGCGCGGTCGCAGTGCGTCAGAAGGATGTGCGTGGCGCGGCGGATGCTTTCCGGCCTTTCGCGCAGGATGCCGCGCGGAATCAGCCGGCCATTGCCAAAGGGGTTGCCGGCATCGATTACGCAGACGTTCTCGTCTCGGGCGAGTCGCACATACTGAAACCCATCATCGAGAATAAGCGTGTTGCACTCGAACTTATCCATAGCCATGCGCGCGCCTTTGACTCTGTTAGCCGACTTGACGATCACGACGTCCGGGCATTTCCTGACAATAAGGTCTGGTTCATCACCGAGATCGTCGAGAGGACGCCCGCTGGCATCGAGCGGTGCATAGACAGTGAAACGTAAGTCTTCGGACTGCAAGTCGTCGGGTGCCGCCCCCATGGCAACCAGTCCTTTTTCAGGCTTTGGATAGCCGTAGCCACGTGTGAGGACCGCGACGCGGCGGCCGGCGGCAAGTTCCGCGCGCACGCGCTCGATAACGGCCGGTGTCTTGCCGGTGCCGCCCGCGGTGATGTTGCCGAAACTTATTACGCGCGCACCCACGCGCACCGGCGTCGCCCGTAGCCGCGCCCACATTCCCACGCGCTGGACGATTGTGCCCGCGGACAACAGCGCGGCCAAAGGTGCAGGCACGGACTCGTTCCTGCGGATTTTTTCGGAAAGGTTGTAAAACGAACTGCTCATAATCATGCGGGGGCAAACCGCTTTCCGCTGAATTGCCTCACCAGCCCTTTCAGTTCGAGCAGCGTGAGCGAACTGAGCGCTTCGGAAACCGGTATCCGGCACGCCGCCGCGATTTCGTCTACAAACGAGCCGTTGGGCGAGAGCACCGACAGGATGTCGAGCTCCATGGTGGTGCAGCCATCGCGCGGGGGGCCGGCGGGGCTTGGGGCGCTTTTTGTGGTGCGGGCGTCCCGCCTGCTGTCCGTTGTTGGGCCGGTTGTGGTGCGGGCGTCTCGCCTGCTTTCGACTGATGGGTCGGTTGTGGTACATGCACTCAGCGTAGTCTGAATCTCCTCCCGCGGCGCCTGGCGGCAGGTTGCGGGCAGGTCCAACTCGAGGACAATATCCTCGACGGTTTCGACGAGCTTCGCGCCCTCGCGGATCAGGGAGTGAGGTCCTTCGCTGTTTCTCACGCCGATTTGGCCAGGCACGGCAAACACTTCCCGCCCTTGTTCGGCGGCGTTCCGCGCCGTGATCAGCGCGCCGCTGTCCGGCGGGGCCTCGACCACGAGCGTGCCGAGCGTCATTCCGCTGATGATCCGGTTGCGGTACGGGAAATGGCCCTTGGCCGGCTTGACGCCCATTGGGAATTGGGAGATGACGCACCCGTGGCGGGTGATTTGTTCCATTAGTTCGGCGTTTTGCGGCGGATACGCAATGTCCACGCCGTTGCCGAGCACCGCGATCGTACGGCCGCCGGTTTCCAGAGCCCCGCGGTGGCCGGCCGAATCGATGCCGATGGCCATTCCGCTCACGACGGTGATGCCCCGAGCCGCCAGTTCCCTGCCGAACTTCTCGGCCATCCGCAGCCCGTACGGCGAGGCGCGCCGCGTGCCGACGACGGCAATGCAGGCCTCGTCGGAGGAATACAACTCGCCGCGCACGAACAAGGCGAGCGGCGGGTCGTAGATCTCGGCGAGCCGCGACGGGTAGGCCGGGTCTTCGAGCGTCACCAGCGAGACGCCGTACTGCTCCATGAGGCGCTCCTGCCCGTCCAGGTCAACTGCGTCGCCGTATTCGGCTATCCGGTCCGACAGCGCCGGGCCAACCACCTCGCGCAACCCTGCCCGCGACGCGCGAAGCACCTCGCCCGGCGTGTGAAACCGCGCCAGCAGCCGGATAAAACTGGTCGAACCGACGCCGGGGATCATGGTGAGGCGCAGCCAGTCGCGTTGTTCCTGCGTGAGAACCGTTGTCATAAGTGACCGCCCCAAGCATGCCCGTTGATCGAAAAGGCCATCGCCGCCTCCCGCCACACTAGCTTAATATGTGTTACTCCATGTATTCAACGTCAAAAAGTTGTTTTTGCCCCGGCATTGGTTCGGGCGCCTGCGAGGGATCGTTCCGTTTTTCCCACCATTCGATCCAGAGTGAGGGCATATCGCCGAGATCTTTGCCGGTCAGTTGGCTGAGCGCATCGACCGCCATCCGGCGCGCGGCCAGGTTGCGGTCCATCGCACGGATCAGGATCGGTATGACGCCCGGGTCTTTGGTGGCGCCCAGGAGTTGGACGGCCCGCCGGCTCAGTTCCTTGTCGTCGGCGGGTCGCATCACGGCGACATTCCCGATCGCCTCAATGGCCTCCGGCCCGCCCAGCGCGGCCAGCCCTTCGAGCGCGGCCCATCGCGTCTGCTCGGACGGGTGGGCGGTCAATTCGGCCAGCTTGGGAATTACGACGGGGTCGTGGATATTCAGCAGCGCCTGCACGCTTACCGACGCCAGCCATTCGTCGGTTCCCCAGGCCAATTCGGCCAGGGTGGGAACCGCGCCGCCGCTGCCCATCAGGCCCAGGCTGTACGCGGCGGCGGCACGCCGGTCTACGGTTTCTTGGGATGACTCCAGCAGGTCGAGCATGCGCGGCTCGAGCACGCTCCTCAACAGGGGCAACGCCAGCGCCAGCGTGGTGTCGGCCTGCCCGGCCGGCCCCGCCAAAGCCTGCATCACCCTCTCAAACACGTCATCCGGTGAAAACCCGGCTACCACACGGGCCGCGGCTTCTCGAACGGCGGGAGAGGGATCGCCCAGGGCGTTAAAAAAGACTTCTGCGTTGGCTTGGGCACCGAGTCTAGCCATGGCTTCCAGCGCCCGGAGCCGGGTCTGTTCGTCTTCGGCCTGAACCGTCTCGACGAGTACTGGCATGGCAGCCTGGGCCCCCGCGGGCTGAGCAGAAGGCGCCGGCCCGCTCCGGCCGATCCAGACTACCTCGTCCGACGTCATCAGGCGCAACGCGTGTTCCAGGGAAGCGTCCGTAGTGGGGGCAACGTCCGCCGCCAACGCGCAAAAGCATAATGGCCCCACGAACGGGGCGACAACCAGTAGAAAACCTCGCACGATTCACCTCATAACCTTATTTGGACCAACTGGTTGATTGTCGCTCTCCAAAGCTGAGAGTGTCAACATGGCTAAAGGACGGATCCGACAGATCCGACGGATTCGACCGATCAGAAGAGGCGCCCGGCCAACAAAAAAATTTCTGTTCCCAGGAATTAACCGGGCACAAAGGCCTGTTATATGTGATAGCTTTGAGCGGAAACCGTTCCCCCAGTTTCCCCTCTTAGTTGCAGTCAGCAATGACTGGTTCCCACCACCGGCGAGTGCGCTTTGTGGTAGTCCCCCCGCTACCCGCACTCGCCTCCTTTTATTGAGGCATTGTATGGGTGGTTCGAATTCACTGTAACCTTAGATATAGCAAGGGGTTATTTTAAAGTATTGACAAATTCACGATAATTATTTAAAATATCGAGAGTGTAATGATTTCCGCCTTGCGATGTGGTTTCGAGGCTTTTCCACATTATTTCCTGTAGACGCAGAAGGAAGGGGTATTACTGTTGCAAAGTCATGATCAAGAGCCAGATGATGCCGGGTTGGAAGCGCTGGCCGGCCGCGACAACGCCCGGGACCGGCGAGCTACGATGACGCTGAAACTGGCGGCCGCGCTCTCGGTGTTTTCCGGAGGCGAGACAGGTCCCGATGCGCCGCGCGCGCAGGAACGGTTGGCGTCTGCGGCGAAGATTAAGGGGCTGAAAGCGGTAGAAATTGCGCAAACCGATATTTCGCCGGATTTCCCGGTGCGCGAAGTGAAGCGGATTCTCAAGGAGTACGCCTTATTGTGTTCGGGCGTGTCAGCGCACTTTACGCACGATAAACGGTTTGTTTTGGGAGCGTTCGGCCATCAGCACCCCAAGACGCGCAATGCCGCCATCGAAGAAGGCCGAAAAGCCGTCGACATCGCCCGCCAGCTCAGTGCCACGGAAGTCACGCTGCGCCTCCACACAGATGGGTTCGACTACCCGTTCCACGTCGATTACGCAACCTATTGGAACACGCTGATTTCGTCCATCAAAACCATCGCCAAATACGCGTCGCCGGACATCAACGTGGCTATCGCATACAAGCCGCGGGAACCGCGGAAACACGTCACGGTCGCGTCGGTGGGCAAGGCGCTCTCGCTGTGCGGGAATTGCTGGAAGCCCTGCTGTATTTGAAGATAGCGCGGTACCGGGGCTACGTCATCGTAGACATGTCACCCTGCCGGATGGACCCGTGCCATGCCTGCCAGATCGCTATCGGGAACTTGTCTATATTTTGGAAGAAACTCGAGAAGATGGATGTCGCCGAACTGCGGAGGGCTCAGAAGACGCTCGACGCCGTCGAGAGCCAGAAGATCATCAGGCGCATCATGCTGCAGGGTTGAGGCGGGCGGCCATCTGTACATATAAAACGATACGCGCCGGGTTTGTGTGTGTACATGCAAGCCCGGCGTCGTGTGTTTCAGGAGGAAACCATTAGGCTAGTCGGTAATACGAGCGGGCTGAGCGCGTTTCCGCTGCGGCGGCTGGAGAAGTTGCAACACCGGCGCAGCCATTCGGATATGGTAGTGGCGCCGGAGTTGGCGCGTGCGCTGACGGAGATATCGCTGGAAATCAAGCGGCAGGTTGGGCTGCTGCTCGATCGGGCGGGGCACGTCGAGGCGGTGCTGGTGGGTGATGCGCGGGCGGTGACGCTGCCGGACCTGAGCGCGTATAAACGGGGGCGGGACAGGCTGTGCGGCCTGCGGCTGGTCCATACGCATCTCAACCACGAACCCCTTTCCGAAGACGATATGACGGACTTGGCGCTGCTTCGTCTGGACATGGTGGCGGCGGTCGAGGTGCTTGACGACGGGCTTCCTGGCCGGGTTTTCCAAGCCAACCTGCTGCCGGACAACGAGCGGGGCCT
>JAPLKX010000208.1 GCA_026387845.1 Candidatus Hydrogenedentota bacterium
CTTGTGCGCCCGCCCAGCCCGCAACCATGACCACTGCAAGCGTCACTACGGTCGCTCGCATAATTGATTTCATCGTGTGCTTCCTCCTGGTTGTTGTAGCACGCCGCCGCTCACCACAGTGGCCGGCCCTGCCGCGTGCGAAGCTGGACCGTCAGATCGCCTATCTTCAACTGCGAGGCCAGGATAACGTTCTGACCCGCGACGTGGGCGCGCGACCCGGTAACCGTAATGCGATCACCGATGTTGAACGCCACACCTTTTTGCGTGGCAAACCCGGCAGGCCCCGCATTGACCAGCATCAATTTACCCTCGTCGGTACGGATCCGCAGGCGAAGTCCCGCGGTGGCATCCGGCGCGGGCTTAAACGCGCTGACGCTCTCGATGGTTCCGGAGAACGTAGTCACGTTCGCGGGATCAAACGCCTGGCCATACCAGCTATCCAGCTTCCAGGCGGCGCCGCGATACTCGGCAACACCACCGGGCGCAACGTAGCCCAGAACCTCCCAGTAAGGGGAGAGGTTGAACTCTTCGTGCAGCCGCCGCGCATAAGCCATGTCTTCGAGGTTGGGCATGTTGGCGCCCGTGAAGGCAAGGCGTAGAAGCTGCTCCCGGCTGATGTCAATGCTGGCCAGCCGCTGATCCGGCTTCAGGTCGACTGCCTGCCAGGGAATGGCCGCCATCCGGTTCGGCGAGCCGGCATACGAGTCCGTCAGCGACACGAGCATGTAGGCAATATGCCCTTCACGCATGTCGATGACGAGATCCTCGATGTTACCGGCGTCGCGGCCGCGGACGGCCACTTCCGTACCAATCAGGTTGTTGGTCGTGCGAAGCCCAAACCGGCTCGCGTCATAGCTCCAGTCGGTCTTGAACCAGGCGCCCATGTCCCGGCCCGTCCGGCCAAACGTGCGGCCGCGCCGCGTCTCGTGAGACAACGGCCTGCCGTAACGGTCATAGTCGTGGTAAATGGGTCGGCCAGACCGGTCGAAATCGCGGTAAATCGGCCTGCCATACACCTCGTAATGAGGCCGGCCAAACCGGTCGTAGTACGACACACGCGAATGGTCGCCCCACCGCCAGTCGCTGCGGGACGGCTTGAAGCTCGGCTTGATCGGCTTGATCGGACGCCCATAGACATCCGTACCGCGCAGGCCCAGCTTCTTCTCCACCGAGTACCCGTCGTGTCCGAATGTTTCGTCGCCCACATAGTAGTCGCGCTCATAAACGGGGTTGCCGTACTGATCGCGTTCAAAGGCGCGCCATTTCGATTCGTCGGTGACGTAATCCTTGATAGGGGCTTTGACGTCGATGGGCGCCTTGTAGACGTTTTGCACGTAGGGCGTGCGGGCTCGGCCGGCGATGGGCCGCCCGTAGATGTCGATCATCGGGCGAGCGGCCCGGTAACGGTCACGGACGTATGGCCCCTCGGACCAGCCTCGCGAGACCCGCCAGCCGGGTTTCAGAACGCGCAGATCCGCCACGGGAACATCCAGCACGATGGTGTCGCGCGCCGGGTTCATGGTGAACTCGGCAAACGGGACTGCGAAGTTCTCCCAGCCCTGCGCCGTGTGACGGCTTAAAACGGCATCCGTAACCCTGCTGAAACTGTCATCCAGCACCAGGTCTACAATGGTTCCAACGTTCTCACCGCTGGAATCCTGGACCGGCATGCCGATCAGTTCATTCGCTTTGAGCAGCATGGTCCGGGATGCCGGATTGGCCACCATTTTTGCATCCGCCGCCGTCCAGACCACTGCAAATGCCAGTGCCAGCACGGCTACGCGAATAGTTGAGCTTTTCATATGCTCACTCCTTTCTACGCCTGATTAACTCAGGCTTACTTCTTCTTGCTACTTGCATTACCTCGAAGCGGCGACCGCCCCCGCGCGTTTTGCCCGGCAAAGTACCGGGTGGCTCTCCAGTGATTTTGGCTGTTCAGTATGGGGTTCCACGCCTGACTTTTTCCGGAACCCGCCCTCGGGTGTGGCCCGCCGTCAAGGTCCTGCCATTTCAGGCTGTCTAAACGCTCCCGCGGATTATTCGAACAAAGGTTCCCGGCGTTTTGTTTCCTGTATTGGGTTAGTGATACGCCTTGGGAGACATCGCACGAACTGCGGGAACTCTGCGCCACGCCCAAATCCGCCTCACCGTACTTCAACCTGCGTTGTTGCCCATCTACGGGCTGGCGACGCGGCGTTTGTGGCGCATCGATAGTTGCTAACCTACGCACACCTCGTAGAGAGCAAAAACTATGCCGCCCTATTCCGCCAATGACAGGCGGAAAAACCACTGCGCCGGCCTGGATCTCGGGAGATAGCCCGGTGGGTTCCCGCGTTTCTCAGCCCCCTGTAACGTTCGGTAACACGATGTGTAGAAACTTCACGAAGCGCGCCCGCAGCCTATTCAAGCTGCGGCATGGACGCGACGCTCGAGATCTTTTGCATTGGCCACGGCGTAACCATGCGCGTCGTTGTTGAAGTAGGCGTACACATCGAGGCCGCGGGCCCGCCACGCCCCGATTTCCCCGGCCATTTTGTCCAGGTCGCCGGGTGAATAGTTGCCCCAGTCGCTGGCCCCGTGCAGCCTCAGATACACCCAGTCGGCGGTCACGACGCGCGGGTGATCCTTGATGATGTCGTGGATGCACAGGGCCACGCCGCGCCGTTCCAGCACGTCGTAGACCCGATCCTCCAGCCAACTCGGGTCCCGAAACTCGACTGCCCACCGCTGAGCGTGCGAATCCCAGCGCAGGCCTTCCCGCTTCCACCGCGCATGGTTTCTGGCCGCCGAGAAAAACTCGTCGAGCCGCTGCGGATCGACCTTCCAGTGCGGCGGCAACTGCACCAGGATCGGCCCCAGCTTGGACTCCAGCCGCTGGGCGGCGTGCATGTAAGCGCTAATCGTTTCGGCGCCATCCTTGAGGTGCTTTATATGGGAACCGTACCGGCTGTATTTGAGCGTGAAACAGAAGTTTTCGGGGGCGCGATCGTGCCATTGCTCGAACGTTTCCGCACTCGGCAGCCTGTAGAACGTGTTGTTTATCTCCACGGTGTCGAACCGCGTGGCGTAATATTCAAACCATTTCCGCTTGGGGATGTCCTCCGGATAAAACACGCCCCGCCAGTGGTCGTATTGGTATCCCGACGTTCCAATCTCCACCCGCCCCTTTTTTCCCATCAGCGCACATGCACCTCCATCCCGTCGTACGCCAGCCTGACCGCCACACCCCGCTCCGCGCCCCACGCCTCGAGCTTCCGCACCACCGCCGACTCGTCCGCCGTCACAATTTCCGTGCCGCAGTGCGTAATGATGGCCTCGGGCACACCCGCTTTCTGGCACCACCCCAGTTGCGTCTTGACGGGGGTGTGGCCGATCAAATTGCCGCCACTCCTGCGCACCATCGACCTTTCCATCGTCGCGCCGTCCCCAATGTAGATCCTGACGCCCGCAAGCGCCTCCTCCTTGTCGTGGATATACACGACGTCGGGGGCGTAATGGATCGCGCGCGCCCCCGCCGAGATCCTGTAGCTGACCGCGGGGCACCGGGTCGAGTGGTCCAGCATGAACGCCTCGAAAATGAGCCCTTCCACGTCCAACGGCTCGCGCGGGCGCACCATGAACTGCTTCTCGATCGGATACTCGGCAATGTCGTGCCACACATGTTCGGTGGCGTAGACGGGGCAGGGCGCCCCGGCCATCAGGCCAAAAGCGTGATCGGGATGGGCGTGCGTGATAACAATGGCGTGAGGCTTGACCTCGTTGTAGCGGCCTGTCCAATCCTTGCCGAAATCCACCATCACGCGCCGCCGATTGTGCGTGATCAGCAGGGCCGCGTGCGAATAGTGGCGCTCGGTGCGCGGCTCAATTTCACCGCGGGTCCCGACAAATCTCAGTTTCATGCCCCGAACTTCTTGAGCCGCTGCGCGTTCGCCAGCGCCAGCGGCATGAGTTGCACCGCCGGAAACTGAGAACCCAGGCAGCCCGCCATGCAGGCCCGTTCCCCAAACCGGGCCACCGAATCCGGCCGGCAATACTTCGACCACATCACCACCGGAACCGGATGCCAACTGTGGTATTTCATCAGGGCCGGCGTCGAATGGTCACCTGTGACGATTACGACGTCCGGGTTGAGTTCCAACACCCGTGGAAGTTCCCGATCAAACTCCTCGATCGCCGCAATTTTCCGGTCAAAATCCCCGTCCTCGCCGGCCGCGTCGGGTTTCTTGAAATGGACGTAGAAAAAGTCGAAATCGCCCCAACGGCGGCTTAAAACATCAATTTGTTCGTCGAGTTGCTCGCCTGTTTCAAGCGCCTCCATCCCTACCAGTTTCGCCACGCCCCGGTACATCGGGTAAGCGGCGATGGCCGCGGCCTTCAACCCGAACACGTCCCCCATCTTGGGCCAGTCGGGCCGTTGGGAAAACCCGCGAAGCAGTACCATGTTCGCCGGCTGCCGCCGCTCGAGAACCGTCCGGGCTTCGTCCACGAACTGGCGCACAATCGCGGCGGTCTGTGACGCCTCCGGTGAGAGCGGCGTGGCAGCCAGCGGCATTCCTCCGGTGACCTGGGGGTCGGTATTCGAAACGCTGCTGGACAAGTTGTCATCGCGCAACACCAGCAGAAACCGGTGTTCCTTTTCGGTTTCGACGAAAATTTCCGCCCCCGGGATCTTGATCGTCCGCAGCACCCCGCACAACTCCCGGTTTCTCATGGTGCTGATCCGGCCCGCACGCCTGTCGGTAATCCGGCCCTGCTCGTCGACGGTGCAGAAGTTTCCCCGGGCCGCCACGTCGCCCGGCTGCAGGTCGAATTCCAGACCAACGGCCGACAACACCCCGCGGCCGGCCTCAAACCTCAATGGCTCATAGCCAAACAGGGCGAGATGAGCGGGCCCGCTGCCCGGCGTAATCCCGTGGCCGACGGGCAGATGGAGCCCGGTCATCCCGCGGGCGGCCAAGTCGTCCAAATTGGGGGTGTTCGCGGCTTCCAACTCGGTCATTCCCTGGTGTTCGCGCGGCAGCCCCCCCAACCCGTCCAGCACCAGCAGGACGATCTTGGTTTCGGCGGGTTTGAGCAACGTCTTGATTGTGTCAAAGTCGAGTTTCATGACGAACGCTCCAAGCTCATTCTCAACGTTTCCGCACCGCGCCGCAACAAAAAAATGCAGGCCCGGACGCGCGGCGTTCCCGGAACCTGCATCGATGGTTCTTGCTCCAATAAGCTGGGGGGCGGCTCAAGCGGGCCTCACGAAGTCTTCACCTCGATGCGCTTGGGCTTGGCCTGCTCCGATTCCGGCAGCCGCACCGTCAGCACGCCGTCGCGCATTTCCGCGCCGATTTTCTCCTGATCGATCCGCTCGCTGAGACGGAACTGGCGGAAGTAGCACGAGGCCAAATCCCACTCGCGGTGAATCAGTTCACCCTTGGGCTCGTAACTCACCGTTCCTTTGATGGTCAGCAGGTCGTTGTCCACGCCAACGCTGACCCCGTTCCGGTCCACCCCGGGTAAATCCGCCACAACAGCAAGCCCCCCCTCGTGCTCAAAGATGTCAACCGGCGGAACCAGCGAGCACGCATCATCCCGCGTGGCTGCGACGCCTCGCTCGCCTTTAGAAACGCTCACCTCATTCATAATGGGCTCTCCTCCTTGTGCGGCCTAGTCGACTTTGATGGTAATCTGTTTGGCTTTGCTTTTTTCGCTCTTGGGCAGTGTGATGAGCAGTATCCCGTTGTGGTAGTCGGCCGAAACTTGGTCCCGATCCACTTCCGTATTCAAATCGATCGTGCGCACGAATTTGGCCGCGCTACGCTCGTTGCGGTGGTAGGCCGCGGGCTTAATTTCGCCGCGAACCGGCATCTTTTCGCCCGCAATGCGCAACGAGTCGCCCATCACGGAGATCTCGATGTTATCTTTGTCCAGCCCCGGCGCGAGCGCTTCCACGTAGATGTTGTTGTCATCTTCGCGGATGTTCAAGAGCGGGTAAGCATAACCGGCCAGACCCGGAAGGAAACTCACCCGGGAAAACGGAAATGCCCATTCGCCCAGCGAGAAATCCTCGAGCGTCCGCTCCACTTCACGGCGGAGGGCCTGCAG
>JAPLKX010000118.1 GCA_026387845.1 Candidatus Hydrogenedentota bacterium
CCCGTTCAGGTGATCCACCTCATGTTGGATAATCCGAGCCAGCATGCCCGTCGCCTCGAACTCCACCGGTTTCCCGTGCTCATTCACACCCCGTACCCGCAACCGCGTATAACGCGCCACCATCGCAAACACCTGCGGAAGGCTCAGGCAACCCTCCTCCAGAAACTCCTGACCCTCCGTTTCAATGATTTCCGGGTTCACCAGGCATATGTTCACCTGGTTTTCCGGCTCCCGCAGCACCACGATCCGTTTCGACACGCCCACTTGCGGCCCCGCAAGACCGCAACCGTCGTGCGCGTCCATGACCTCGAACATCTCCGCCGCCAACTTCGCCACCTCCGGCCCTACATTCTTTATCGGCGCAGCCCTCTTCGTCAGAGGCGCGTCCGGATACAAAATCACGTCCTTACTCGCCATTTCTACTTCCCTTGTCACCGCGCGAGCGCGCCCAATAATATTACCACACCCCCCGGAAATCCCGCAATTTGAGCCAAAAACAGGGACTGACTCGACTTTTTCCGGCCCGTAGGCGGTTTGGAAAAAGCGTGTCTGTCCCCGCTTTTCACGGCCTGAAACTCATCCCCCCGGCTTTTTCACCAGTTCCTCTGTCCCCGCTTTTCGCGATTATCTTCCGCTTTCTTCTCCGCTTGCCCCCAAACCCCAGACCCCAAACCCCAAACCCCGTCTACGACCGCAGCGCTTTCCCCAACTGGATCAGCACCTGTTTCGTCGTCGGATCCTTCGCCGCCTCCTTGCTGATCTTTTGGCACGCATGCAACACCGTCGTGTGGTCCTTTCCCCCGAACGCGGTACCCACCTCGTTCAGCGACAAGCTCGGGATCAGCGTCTTGCACAGGTACATCGCCACCTGCCGCGGAAACACGATCATCCGCTGGCGGCTCCGCCCGCACAGGTCCGCCACACGAACGTCAAACTGCTCCGCTACCGCCCGCTGAACCGCCTCGATCGTCACCGGCCGGATCTTCTCGCTCCCAATCAGGTCACGCAGAACCTCCTCCACCATCTGCAAGTTGATTTTCCGCTCCGTCAGCCGGCTGAATGCCAGAATCGTGATCAGCGCACCCTCCAGATCCCGGATATTCGTCGTGATATGCGTCGCAGCGTACTGGAGCACCTCGTCCGGCACCGACACCCGCTCCTCCTCCGCCTTGCTCTTCAATATGGCCACACGCGTCTCGAGATCCGGCGGCTGAATGTCCGTCACCAAACCCCAACCAAACCGCGACACCAGCCGCTCCTCGAGCCCCGGGATATCCTTGGGCGCCCGATCACTCGAAAGCACGATCTGCTTGTGCCGCTCCTCGAACAGCGCCTTGAACGTGTGGAAGAATTCCTCCTGGGTCGCCTCCTTGCCCGCAATGAAATGGATATCATCGATCAGCAGAACGTCCGCCTTCCGATATTTTGCACGGAACCGCTGCGTCGATTTCTTGGCAATGCTCTCAATGAGTTGATTCGTAAAACACTCCGACGAAACGAAAACAATGTTCGTGTCCCCGTCACGCCGCAGGATTTCCTGGCCCAGCGCCTGCATCAGGTGCGTCTTGCCAAGACCCGTTCCCCCGCAGATAAACAACGGGTTGTAGGCGCGCGCCGGCGACTCCGCAACCGCCTTGGCCGCCGCGTGCGCGAACCGGTTCCCGGAACCCACCACAAACCGGTCAAACGTGTAACGCGGCACAAAACCCGACGACGTCCCAGCCGTCGGGATTGGCTTGTGCTTCAGGTTCGACGCCGCCCCGGCCGGTTGTTCCGCCGGCGGCGATGAAAGGTCCGGCGACGCCGTAAACCGAACTTCCCGAAAGTCCGGAATTACCTTCCGAACCGACTCGACGATCGCGTCGAGATAATGGTCGCGCAGCCAGTCCGCAAAGAACTGGCTGGGGACATTCACCGTCAACTGGCCCTGCTCGAACGACTCAAACCGGGTCTGTGAAAACCAGTTCTTGTAGCTGTGCTCGTCCAAAACTTGCCGAAGACAATCCTGCGCCAGTTCCCAAGGATTCAATTCTCTGGGCGCCATGCTATCTCCCTGAAAGGACGCCCCGCCTCCGCCGCAACCGCGGCGTCCGGTCAGCAGCCCTTATCGCATCGCGCACGTCCGCGCGCGCGCTGATGAGCGTTGGAGTTCCCGCCCTCCAAGGCCCCTTCCGCTTTCCCAAGTCCAACGTTGCTACCGCTTATGCACGGCCGGCCCTGGCTTTCACCGGCCGTTACTCCAGAGTCCGTTCTGCAATTTCCCTGCGGCCTTCCGCGCCTCGAGAATCGCAAGTTTGGATCGCCGCAATGGTCAGGTCAAGGCGGCCCGCCTTGTTCATGTTCCGCGGTCAGCTTCTTCACTCGTTCCCACACCACATCCAACTCCGCCAGACTGCAATCCTGTATCCGCCGGCCTTCCCGCACGATCTCCTCCTTCAACAACTCAAAACGTCGCGCAAAACGCGCCGTCGCTTCTATCAGTTCCGCGCCCGGATCCGCGTCCAAAAACCGCGCAAGGTTGACCGACGCAAACAGCAGATCGCCAAATTCACGCTTCGCGTGAACCCTATCGCCCCCCGCCCACGCATGCTCGATTTCCCCCAACTCCTCCCGCACTTTGTCGAACACGCCCCCAATATCCGGCCAGTCAAATCCAAGCGCAGATGCCGAACTGTGAACCCGCCATGCTTGCTCGAGCGGATCATGACCGGCGTCGTCAGGCACAGCCTTTCCATGCTCCCACGTCTATTTCCAGCTACCACGCGATCCCCCTCCCACCACTCGGCGATCGTGCAGCCGCAGCCTTAGAATCCCGACCTCGTCACTACTGCCCGTCGATTAGTTCCGCTCCCCAGTGGGGGCTTGGCGCAAGAAATACCAGTATAGCATTCACACCCCCAAATTGGCAAGAAGAAAAACCCGATCGTTATCTACTCTGGTAGTTATGATTGACTATCTTGACCCCGCATGACTTCCAACTAAATCCCCTGTGTTCCACGCTCCAATCAAAAATTTTTTTAGAAAAAATGCCGGCCGCCGCTTTGAATTCCACTCAGTCTGCGCGTCCCTCCGCTTGCACTGATCTGCGGCGGGGGTGTCCCCTTTTTGGTTCCAGCGGCTTGCCTTTCGGCCAACATGCAAGCGTCTTGGGCAGATGTTGATCCGCCCTAGGTCCCCTCACCGCGACGGCGTGATCTTCCCCAAAACCACCGGGTGCGACGCCCCTGTCGCATTCGGAACGTTCGCCGGAGTCCCGCAAACCGTTTCGTTCCCGAGGATTGCAAACGCTACCGCCTCACGCGCATTGCTCGGTATCCCATACCGGTCGCTCGTACGGACCTTCACGTCCGGCAGCGCACGCTGGATCCAGTGTATCAGCGTCTCGTTATACGCGCCACCCCCGCTCACTATAATCCGATCCACATCGACCCGCGGCTTGATGTACCAGTTGAACGCCCGAACTATGCTGAAACATACCGCCGACGTCACCGTCGCCATCAAATCATCGTACCCATACGACTTCCTGCTCCCCAGCGCATCACGGAGATACACTTCCGGACCAAACTCTTCACGCCCGGTACTCTTCGGAGGCTGACGCTCAAAATAGGGATGCGACAACAAATACTCCAGGAACTCGTCTATCACCGTACCTTTCGCCGCAGACTCCCCGTCTTTGTCAAATGATTTCTCGCCGCGCGTCAGCAAACGAACCGCCCCGTCTATCGCCATGTTCGCTGGACCCGTATCAAACGCATACACTTTGCTCAGATCCTCACTTACCACCGTGAAATTCGCAATGCCCCCCAGGTTCAGGCACGCCACGCTGCGACCGTACTTCCCGAACAGCACCCAGTCCGCGTAGGGGACCAGCGGTGCACCCTGCCCCCCAGCCGCCATGTCCGATGGACGAAAGTCCGATACAACCAGCAGCCCCGTGCGCTCCGAGAGCACCGCCGCCTCACCTATCTGCAACGTCCCGTAGCCCGCACCCTCGCGCGGAGGCACATGCGCAATCGTGTGGCCGTGCGACGCAACCAGGTCTATTTCTATCCCATCCGCCTCCGCCTGCTTCTTCATCTCGAGCGTGGCTTCTGCCAGTTTTTCGCCGAGCTCGAAATCCAGCAGGCAGACTTCCTGCACGCTGATGTGCTTCGACATCAGCCGGTTTCTGAACGCGTCCGGGTAGGGTATCGTAAGGAATTTCAGAAACTTGAGTTGCAGGTTATCGCCGGTCCCCTTGATCCTCACCAGCGCCGCGTCGACACCGTCACACGACGTGCCCGACATCAGCCCGATGATGAATCGCGCCGGTTTCTCTTTGAGCGCTTCCAGATTCATCTAGTTCAACCTCGCTATGTCCACGTTCGAGAAGTAGTGGCGCAAGATCTCATGGCTCGTCTTGCCCGACAACGCCATCCCGCACGCGCCATCCTGGCAAAGCCCTACGCCGTGACCACGGCCGCCGCCTATAAACACAAACGCATCCGGGCTGCCCGAGCCTCGAGCCGCTTCCATTATAAACATAGCACTGGGTAACCCTCCAAATGCAAGTCGAATGTTCAACTCTTTTTTCACCAACTCAGTCCCCACTGTACCTACGATCTTCACAGCCGTCAAACGCCCTCCCACACCCCGTTCCAGCAGTTCGATACGCCGCACCGTTCCCACCCGATACCTTTTATTGACTATCTCGCTCAATTCGCCCACCAAAAAACGCCGCGTCCACCGAAAATTATCCCTACGGTGGTCGCAATAACATGCCGGCGGCCGTTTCAGCCATTTCTCGATTCCGCCATCCCGCCACCAGGACCGGTTGCCCCCTCGAACATCCGATACCGACCGCAGGGAACCGTCCGGAGGCGCAGACCACACCGACTCATTGTTTTCACTGCACCCACCGCAGTTCGCCGAAAACACCGTGGGCGCAAACCGCCCCCCGCATACCAACACCTCGCCCCG
>JAPLKX010000411.1 GCA_026387845.1 Candidatus Hydrogenedentota bacterium
TCGCGGCGCTCGACCGGCTGATCGAACTCGAGAAACTGGCCGGCCGCCTCGACCAGGCGCAACTGTATGCGCAACGGCGCGACCTCGCGCGGAAAGGCCTTGCCAACGTCACCACCGACGAGGGCTACTTCATCAAATACCTCGACCCGGACGGGACGCGCCACGGCGTGTACGGCGCCGAGACGCACGGGTATTTCGAGGCGGTGTGCAACCACGACGCGATCGCGTTCAGGGTGGTCGACGCCGCGCAGTCCGCCAAGATCTACGAGAAGATGGCATCGATCCCGGGCCTGCGGCCGTATGGCCTCATCATCACGAACTGCCCCGGGCTCGATGATATGTACGAGGAGCCGACGTCGTGGTTGTGGAAGTTCGGCACCTGGGTGAATGGCGGCCACTGGACGACGTGCGAGGCCCGGATGATGCTGGCCTACAGCCGGCTGGGCAAGTACGACGACGCGCGCCGGGCGTTCGAACAGATCCTCAAGTTTGCGCGCATTTTCCGGATGGACAACCCGTTGGTGGATTTCGGCAACGCCGTCTACCAGCCCAAGCAGCCCATCAATTGCGTGTACGACAATTGGGGCGCGCCCGCGGGAATGATCCGCGGCCTGTTCGAGTACCTGTACTCAGCCGACGGACTCAAGCTGTTGCCGCACATCCCGCCGGCCGTGACGGCGCTCGAGCAGAAGTTCCCGGTGCGGTTCGGCGTCAAGCGCCTCTACCTGAGCACGTCGGGCGCGGGACCCGTGACTGCCGTAACGATCAACGGCAAACCGTGGGACAAATTCGACGCACAGTCGGTGTCACTGCCGTATGACGCCACGCCGGACGTGGCGCGGGTCTCGATTGTTCTCGGCGGCGCCAACCCGCCGCGCGAGCCGCAACCAGTGCCCGATCCAAAAGAGCGGCGGCTGAAATCCATTTCCGATCCCGCGTTCTGGGACGTGGCCGCCTTTGCTTCGCCATCAGACCAGGCGCCGAAAGTGGACCTGCCGCGCGTGGGCCGGTTTTACGCGCGCTTATGCGAGGCCGGCCTGGCCAATTCGGTGGAAGCGCGCCAAGCCGGGCTCGTGATTGACTACTACGACGCGATCCGTGCCCGCATGGACATGCAAAAATCGGGCGCCCTGACGCCGTTACCTGCCGAATCGCAAAAAGCCGCCGATGAATCCTACCTCGATGCCGCCGCGCGTATCGCCGAAGGCATCCGCCGCGTGCTCGATTCCGAAGCCAACGCCGGCGGAAAAGCAGGGACGGTTTGGAGGGAGACAGCGTCATAATTGATTGCGGCGCGTTTTGGAGTGCGGCAGCTTGCTGCCGCTTTTCTCAGGGCAAGGCTTTCCCTGCAAACAATGTTGCTCTTAACAGAAAAGCGGCACTCCTGAAGAAAGCGGCAGCAAGCTGCCGCACTCCAAATAGGCAGCATTTTCACGATAGGTTAGAGAGAGAAAGGTGACGGTCTGTACAAAGAGGATCAGTCTATGAAATGGAGCATCAGGTTCGTCTTTATCGTTCCGATAGCTGTGTTCGTTGCTTGTGCCGTCTATGCGGACGGCCTGCTCTCGACCAACTGCCCGCGGTTTGTGTTTGAAGGGCCGGCGGGCAACATCGTCGTGGGCGGCGGAGACGCGGCCGCGGCGGCGAGCCTTCCGCTGGCCGACGGTACGCGGCTTGAAGTAGAGACGATCGTTGCGCGGGAAGACGACCCGCGCGTCCATTACAAATGGCGGGCGCCGATGGGCGAGGGCGGGCCGGTCGTCATGCTGAAATGGGCGCGGTACCGGCTCGTCGGGTCGGATGTCCCGATCGTGCTGAAAGAAATCGTCCTCGAAGACGTGCCGGTGGACGCCGATTCCGTGCGCACCTTTCCCGGCGAGATTCAAAGTTATCCCGTGTTTGCCGGCAACCGGTTTTATGGCGTCGAGTTTCCGGTCGCACGGACGCGCATCGAGAACGGCCGGCTGCTGGTGGCGTATTGGCCGGGTCAGCGGCTGACGAGTGGGGAGTGGTACGAGACGCACCGGGCGGTCGCGGGCGATGCGGGCGGGGGCGACGTGTTGTCGGCGTTTCGGAAATACATCTCCGCGCACGCGCAGTTTCAGAACCGCCACACCGATTACAACAGTTGGTGGACGTCGCCCGCCCCGTATTACACCGAAAAAGACATCCTCGATCTGATGGCCGTGTTCGAGGAGAAAATGTTCAAGCCGCACGGCGCAATGTTCGATACGTTCTGCATCGACATGGGCTGGTCGAACAAGGACAGCATCTGGGAAATCGACCCAAAACTGTTCCCGGACGGGTTCACGCGCCTGCAAGAGGCCGCGGCCCGGATGAACTGCAAACTGGGCCTGTGGATCTCGCCCAGCAGCCTGTACCCCACCGCCCAGGACGTCAACTGGGCGCGCGACCACGGCTACGAAGCGATGAAAACCGGGATGTGCCTGGGCGGGCCGAACTACTCGAGTGCGTTCCGCGACCGGCTCGTCGAGATGGCGCGCAAATACGACATCCGGCATTTTAAACTCGACGGGTACGTTCCCGAGTGCCCCGAAACCAACCACGGCCACGAGCCCGGCCCGCTATCCGCCGACTCCGTGGCGCGCGGGGTGGTCGCCGCGGCCGACGCCGTACATGCCGTTGCGCCCGACGCGTGGTTCGAGCCGACGGGGTTCGGCTACAACCCGAGCCCGTGGTGGCTGCTGCATTTCAATTCGGTCATCGGCTGTTTTGGCGACGACGCGCCGTGGGGCCGGTCGCCCGCCCCCGACTATCGCGAGGCCTACATTACCGGGCGCGATTATTTCAACCTCCAGTCGGCCCATTGGAGCGCCATCCCGCAGGCGGGCCTCGAAGTGCTCGGCGTCATCCACCAGTCGCCCGAGGATTTTACCAACGACGCCATCGTGACAATCCTCCGCGGCCACCAGTTCCTCCCGTTCTACGTCAACCCCAAACACATGGACGAGTCGCGGTGGGCCAAGCTGGCGGCCCTTGTGTCGGCGGCGCATGACGACCCCGCGCCGGAGATCGCGCCGATCCTGCCGGCCTCGTGGCGCGACGGCTCCTGCCCCGTGTTCGAGCACGACAAACCAATGCCGCGCGACCCGTACGGCTATGTGTCGGTGGCGCCGAATAGAACGCTGGCATTGTTGCGCAACCCGTGGGTTGCCCCGCAACGGATCAAGTTCGATCTGCGCCCGTATGTCGAGTTCCCGCGGCGAAAAAAGATCAGTCTCCACTCAGTCTATCCGGAACAGCGGCAATATAAGGGCGCGATCCGCAACGGCCAGCTCGACATAACGCTGGCCCCCTACGAGACGCTCGTGCTGGATCTGACAACGTCGGGACGCCCCCTGGCAGTTGTAGGGGATGTCCCTATTGTGGATCGACGCTCTACCGGCCTCATCAAAATCCGCAACCGCAAATCAGCCATCCGCCGCGTCCAATACACCGGCCCGTCCGGCGAGTTTGGGCCTGACTGGACAAGCCTGGTGGGCGGGGCCACGTTTGGTTCCGCGCTCGATCTCGAGGCCAACGTGACGCTCGAGTCGCCGGCAGGCGAGTTGCTCATCCTGCACGACGGCTCGACTGAATCCGGCGCGGGCGCGACGCGCATCAGCGTCAACGGCAACCGCGTCGAGCCGGTGGTCTCGAGTTCCGAAACCGGGTGGGCGGCGACGGGCGGCAGGCGGCCCGACCGGTGGCGGTTCCTGCGCGTGCCGCTCGAAAAGGGGCGCAGCCGGATTCGAATCGAGACGGACGGCGGCCCTGACGGCGTCCTGACATCGGTGTGGGTGCGTGCGACGAGGCCAGGGAAGCCGGGCGCCGCCGGCGAGTTCCCGCCGGAGCCCGAGGTCGTGTCGCTCGATGGCAAGGCGCTGCTCGAACCGTGCGAGTTGCCGTCAAAGGCCAGGAAGACAATTCAAATGGAGCGGCCGGTCGAGCGGATTGACGGCGTGTTTCTCGACGCGATCGAACCGGCCGAGGCCACGCAAGGCCATGGCACCCTGCAAAAGAACCGGGCGATTCTCGAAACGCCCCTCAGGATCGCCCAGCAGCAATATCGGCGCGGCCTCGGCACCCACTCGCCGTCGCGCATCGTCTACGCCCTCGATGGCCGGTTCAGGAAGTTTGAAGCGTGGGCGGGTGCGGACGCCGCAACCGGGCCTACCATCGAGTTCGAGGTGCGCGTCGACGGCCAGACCCGCTGGCAGTCGGGCCTGATGAAACGGGAGGACGCCGCAAAACGGGTCGAGGTCGACGTCACCGGCGCCAACACACTCGAACTCATCACCACCGATGGCGGCAACGGCCTCGAAGCCGACCACGCCGACTGGGCAGACGCAAAACTCCTGCGATAAAAAAACCGGAGGCGGGCAAAATGCCCGCCTCCCAGTCTCGCGAGATATCAGCTACCGTAGCTTGAAGCGTATGAGTTGAATACGGCCCATGCGCGCGACGAAGGAGTCTCGCCGGGGTACTTGATGAACTCAACGTGCCCGTCCATGTATAGCACGTTGCAGCCGCCAGGGACGTGGTTCATCATGTCCGGATTGACCGACTGCATGTCGTCCGACTGGATCCACACTTCGCTCTGCGCCAGCGCCGAACTCGCCGGATTGTTGATGTCCGTGATGAAGAACCGCTCGATCCCTTCGCGGAGACGGTAGATAGTGAGAACGCCGTCGCCATAGGTTACATCTTCATCCAACCTGTTCAGATTACCATTCCCTATAGCCGTGATGAACTCACCCAAGCCGGCAAGGAAATTGGGATTGTAGTAAGCATCGGAAAGCTCAGTGATACCAGGATCGTTTTCATCAATGCCCACCCCCATCAGATCCTTTTTCATGATGGCGAACGAGTAGTAGTTGTACGACTTGGCATCCACACGGCACGGCAGTACGATGTCGTTCAGATCGTCATTCAAGTGCCAGGCGGACATGTCGGCTTCGCTGTCCGACGGGCAGACCAGGACGTTGAGATCGCTCAAGTATTCCGGATAGTACGTCGTCGCGTCCGCAGCGGCTTGAAATGACGGGCTTGTGGTTAACGTGCCGGTCTTATCACAGGTGAGTGCGATGCAGGGCGGGAACTTCTGGCCTTTGGACTCGTTGGCGTACATCTTGAACACCAAGCCCATTTGTTTGAGGTTATTCGCGCAGGATGCGCGGCGGGCCGCTTCGCGGGCCCGTGCCAGTGCCGGCAGCAGAATTGCCGCAAGTATGCCTATGATGGCAATTACGACCAGCAGCTCGATCAGTGTAAACCCTCTTTTTTTCATTGCGTGTTCCTTTCAGTTAACGTTTACTATTTTTCTTAGTCCATTGTTATGATGCGGCGTCTTCGGGCGCCGCTGGTTGCTTAGTCTGATTCTTCTTCTCCTTTCCCTTACGCCTTTCCTATTGCCACTTGACCGACCAAACCAGGCCGCCCAATCCGGGCTCGGAAACGGCCCGTTCAGAAACGGCGCATATCGCGATTTGGCCCGCCAAGCTTAATCTGACTCTTTCAGGATCGGTCGTTTTTGGCGTTGTTAAGCCGGTATCAGGAACCTGGCCCGCGGAAATAGCTTTGACGTCTTTCACGTCCGCGCCCATTCGAGGCTCTCCCGCAGAATAAGTCCCGCAACCATACACAATCCTGCCTCCACATTAACTTAATACCGGAACCACTCCTTTGTCAATGGAAAAAACAGACACCGCCGTCAGTTTTAGACACGACCGCTGATAGGATCAACATGCATCAATGTGCTATATTCAGGACCATTTAGAGCCCTTTCCCCGGAATGTTTCGATTGGAGGCGGTTTGCCGATGAACAGCGGCGCGTACGATTTTCACCAGATTGAGAAGAAATGGCAGGCATATTGGCTGGAAAACAAGACGTTCAAGTCCAAAATAGACCGGTCAAAACCCAAGTTCTATGTCCTGGACATGTTCCCATATCCCAGCGGCGACGGCCTGCATGTCGGCCACCCAGAAGGCTATACGGCCACCGATATCGTCGCTCGCTATAAGCGAATGAAAGGCTTCAACGTATTGCACCCGATGGGTTGGGACGCGTTTGGCCTTCCCGCGGAGAGGCATGCGGTCAGGACGGGCGAGCACCCGGCTGTCATTACAAATAGGAATTGTGATGTATTCCGCGCCCAGATTCAGGCCCTCGGGCTGTCCTACGATTGGGACCGCGAAATCAACACCACCGACCCAAAGTACTACAAATGGACGCAGTGGATTTTCGAGGTCATGTATGAGCGGGGGCTGGCGTACCAGACCGAGGCGGCGGTGAATTGGTGCCCGGCGCTGGGGACGGTTCTCGCCAACGAGGAAGTCAAGGACGGGAAGTATGTCGAGACGGGCGACCCGGTCGAGAAGCGGCTGATGCGTCAGTGGATGCTGAAGATCACGGCGTACGCGGAGAAGCTGCTCGAGGATTTGGAGGGGCTTGACTGGCCGGAAGGCGTCAAGGCGATGCAACGCGAATGGATCGGCCGGAGCGAAGGGGCCGACGCCGTGTTTAAGGTCGCGGGCACAAACAAAGAGTTCATGATCTTTACCACGCGGCCGGACACCCTGTTTGGCGCAACGTACTGCGTGCTGGCGCCCGAGCACCCGCTCACGCTCGAAATCGCCACGCCCGAACAGCGGCCCGCGGTCGAGTCTTATGTGGCCCAGGCGGCCAAACGCAGCGCACAGGACCGGATGCGGGAGGAGCGGGAGAAGACCGGAGTGTTCACGGGCGCCCACGCGATAAACCCCGTGAACGGCGCCGAGGTCCCGATCTGGGTCGCCGATTACGTCCTGGCGGAATACGGTTACGGCGCCATCATGGCCGTCCCCGCCCACGACACGCGCGACTACGAGTTCGCCAAGAAGTTTGACCTGCCCATCATCGAAGTGATCAGCGGGGGTGACATCTCAGCCGAAGCTTACACGGGTGACGGCGTCCTGGTGAATTCGCCGCTGTTGAACGGTCTGAACGTTTCCGATGCTAAGAAAAAGATTTCAAAGTGGATGGAAGATCGCGGTCTTGGCCGGGGCACGGTGAATTACCGGCTGCGCGACTGGCTGTTCTCGCGCCAGCGGTATTGGGGCGAGCCGTTCCCGCTTGTCACGCTCGAGGACGGGACGGTGCGCCTGGTCCAGCTGAAAGACTTGCCGGTCACCCTGCCCGTGCTCGATGAATACAAGCCCACCGCCGAAGGCGAGCCGCCGCTGGCACGCGCCGCAGAGTGGGTCCGTACAACCGACCCGGTGACGGGCCGGCCCGCCAT
>JAPLKX010000735.1 GCA_026387845.1 Candidatus Hydrogenedentota bacterium
ACCGCCGCCCGCACCAGTCTCTACAATTACCTGGATGCGGACCGGCGATTTCGGCTCTATAAGGAGGTCCTGATCCCGCGGGAACAGCAAATTTACGAAAGTCTTTTGGCAACCTACAGCGCCGGGGTCGACTCAATGGAGGGCGGAGCGCAACCCGGCGCCGAATTTGTCGACCTCCAGAACAGCCTGCGCGCGATCCTCGAGTTCCAACTGGAACAAGCGCGAGCTTCCCGAGACCTGCAAATGGCCGCCGCCGAATTGGAAATGCTCATGGGAGGTCCATGGACAGGCAAGGAAACCGAAGCGCAGATCCAAATAGAAAAATCAGCCGCGCCCGAAACCGTCACAGAGACGAAGTCACAACCTCAAAAATGAGCCCTTTTTTACAGGACCCAGCAAGGAGCCCGCTATGATTTACGAAAAAGAATCCACAGCAACCTTGGATCAAGTGGTCGCAAAACTGGAGGCCGCGGTCGCTGAGCACAAATTCGGCGTACTCGGCGTGCACGACCTGAAAAAAAAGATGGCCGACAAAGGCGTCCCGTTCGACCATGAATGCCTCATCTTTGAGGTATGTAATCCCCTACAGGCGAAAAAAGTCCTGGAAACAGACATGTCCATCGCCAACGCCCTGCCCTGCCGTATCTGTGTCTATGAACAAGGCGGCACAATTCACGTCTCAACGATAAGGCCCACATTCATGTTGAGCCTCTTCAAGAACACCCAGTTGCAGGACGTCGCCCAAGAAATCGAGGACAGCATAATCAAAGCAATAGACGAGGCCTGCAGCTAGATTTTCCTAATGCGGCACACCCGCAACCAAACTTCCTCTTTGGCGGGCACGTAGAAGCGGCGTCCCCGCCGCTTCATCTGCCACACGAAAACAACCCCCACGAACAGGCATACCCAAGAAACACAAGGTTTGTTCACGCCGTAGTTCGTGGTGGCGCGTGGCCTGAGACGATTATAGGGGAAGCCGGTACCGCTGCCAATAGGTGCGAAACTTGATCGTATGAGTTATGTTCCCTCCGTGTCCGGGATTGCACGAGACCACGCCACTGGTGCATATTGGGTCCGACAGGTGCATATCGGGAACGTCGGATCAGGAACAAACGAACTGGAGGCAATATGAGAAACGCAAGTCGATGGATCGGCGCGATGGTGATGTGTCTGATTCTGGTCAGCATGACCTGCGCCTTCGCACAAGACTGGCCTCAGTGGCGCGGCGCCAATAGGGACGGGAAAGTCACCGGGTTCACTGCGCCGCAGAGCTGGCCCAAAGAACTCACGCAAAAATGGAAAGTGACGGTCGGCACAGGCGATGCCACGCCCGCCCTGGTGGGCGACAAGCTCTATGTCTTTGCACGGCAGGGAGACGATGAAGTCACCCTATGCCTCGATGCAGCCAGTGGAAAGGAACTCTGGCAGAACAAGTACGCGTCCCAGCCCGTGGCCGGGCCGGCTTCCCGCCACCCCGGGCCGAGGAGTTCGCCCACCGTGGCGGAGGGGAAAATCGTCACGCTGGGAGTGAACGGGACGTTATCCTGTCTGGATGCCGCCACCGGGAAGGAGCTGTGGCGCAAGGACGAGTTTCCCAACGTCGTCCCGCAGTTTTTCACGGCAATGTCGCCAATTATCGACAACGGGACATGCATCGCGCACCTCGGCGGAAAGGACAACGGCGCGGTCATGGCGTTCGACCTGGCCTCGGGCAACGTGAAATGGAAATGGGCCGGCGATGGGCCGGCTTATGCCTCCCCCGTTTTGATGACCGTGGAGGGCACGAAACAGGTCGTTGTGCAGACGGAGAAAAACCTTGTGGGCGTCACCGTGGCCGACGGGAAACTGTTGTGGCAGATCCCTGCCGCGCCACAGGCAAGGTTCTACAACTCGGCCACCCCGATTGTCGATGGGCAAACGGTCATTTACACCGGGCAGGGCCAGGGCACCAAGGCCGTCAAGGTCGAAAAGCAAAACAGCGGATTTGTAACCAAGGAACTTTGGAGCAACACGCAGCTCGGCACCGGATTCAACACGCCCGTGCTTAAAGACGGCCTGCTCTACGGCCTCTCCGATAAGGGCAGCTTGTTTTGCCTCAACGCCCAGACTGGCCAGGCGGCCTGGACCGATACCGCAACCCGGAAAGAAAATTTCGGGGCACTCCTCGATGCAGGTTCAGTCATCTTCGCCCTGCCCAGCGACTCCCAACTCGTCGTCTTCAAGCCCGGCGACAAAGAATACACCGAGGTGGCCCGCTTCAAGGCCGCAGACACGCCGACCTACGCCCACCCCGTCATCGCCGGGAACAGGATCTTCGTCAGGGACCAGGAAAACGTCGCGCTCTGGACAATCCCCTGAGGTCGGCAGGCGAGCAGCACAGGGCGCCGTGTCCTGCTTGCGACGCCTCCTGTCCGCTGTAGTCAGGCTGCGGCCGGGATGCGACAGGGTCTCAGCGGGGCGCGGGGCAAGGCTGAAAGATCAATGATACCAAACTCGTGGGTGGGAGAATGCCTGTGAGTAAGGCGCTTATTCCGGCAGAACGGATAGAACGAGTCATTCTTATGATTCGCGGCGAGAAGGTGATGCTTGATGCGGACTTGGCCAGCCTCTACGGCGTAACGACTAAGCGCCTCAACGAGCAGGTCAAGCGCAATACCGACCGATTTCCGGATGCTTCATGTTTCAATTGACGAAAGCGGAATTTGACGGCTTGAAGTCGCAAATTGCGACTTCAAGTTAGGGCGGACGTCGCAAGCGGCCGTATGTCTTCACGGAACACGGGGTCGTGATGTTGGCGAGTGTGTTGAACAGTCCCATCGCTGTCGCGGCAAGCATCGAGGTGGTAAAAGCCTTTGTGCGGTTGCGGCAAATGCTGCCGCGCACGCGCGCCGAATGCGGAACTGGCCCGAAAACTGGAACCACTCGAGAAGAGGTACGACGTGCAGTTCAAAGTGGTTTTTGACGCCATTCGCCAACTTATGACGCCGCCGCAAAAAGAGAAACGACAGATTGGCTTCCGCATTGAGAAATGAAGCCCGACTCGAGAAAGCTCGAATCGGGCCATATTGTGGCGCGGGCGTCTCGCCTGCACGTTAAGTTCTTGTAGAGCCCTTTCAGGGCTCTTTCTCTGGGCGCACCTTTCCTGGGGTGTTGCCCCAAGCTATTTTGTTCCGCGCTTTCAGCGCAAGAATTCAGGCGGGACGCCCGCACCACAATGCAGGCAGGACGCCTGCGCTACTGTTTGCGCTTTCGTTGGGGCTGGCAGCGTCCGCGCCAGCGCGTTCTTTGCGGCTTATTTCTCCGGAAACAGATCCATGAGCGCGTCGGCGAAGATTTTCTGGCCTCGTGCGTCGGGGTGGTTGATGTCGTTTGCGAGTAGGGTTTGGTAGGGGATTCCTTGTCGGCGGAGTTGGCACCATCGGGCGCTGGCGTCGGCGAGGGCGACGTTGTTTGCGGCGGCGAACTGTTTGAGTCCTTTGACGTAGGGTCGGGGGTCTTCCATAAACATGGTGTCGGGAACCTTCATCCAGTCGGGCCGGACAAGGTGGGGCGTGATGAGGACGAGTTCTGCGCCGGCCCCGCGGATCTTCTCGAGTATCCCCGCGTAATGTGCGGCGATGCCGGCTTCGTCGAGGTAGGCGTCGTTGACAAACTCGAGGGTGACAAGGTCGGGTTTGGGGTCGAGGACGTCGCGGACGAAATCGTAGGGGCCGCCGGCGGGGGCTTCGAGGTAGGCTTTGCTCGAGGCGCCGCCCCATGCGGCGGTGAGCATCCGGATGGGCGCTTGGGAGAACCGTTCGCGGAGCCGCGCCAGGAACTGGTTCTGGTACCAGTCTTCGGGGCGGGTGACGCCGCCGCCGTTGGTAACGCTGTCGCCGAACGCGACGATGGTGACGGGCTGGCCGGCGCGTAGCTTCGCGAGCGTTTTAGGGAGGAGCGTTTCGGCGACCGACGCCGGCGCGGGCGGGGCCGGGGCGGGTGGCGTCGGCGCGGGCGGTGATGGCGCGGGTGGCGTCGGGGCGGGCGGCGCCGGGGCGGGTGGCGTCGGAGCGGGTGGTGCCGCGAATTCGATTGGGTAAAGGTTATCGCGGACAAGCTGGGCGGTCCCGCCGCGGACATAAATGTTGGCGAGGGCGGTTTCGCCGGGGAGTGGCTGCGGCGGCATGGCCAGCGCGACGGCGGGCGCGCCCATCGTCACGTGCAGGTTGTTGCTGCCGTCAATGAAGACGGTGTCGATGCGGGAGAGTTTGTAGTCGTAATCGATCCAGACGGTTTGCCGGTTGCCGATTCCGCCGCCCTCGACCCGCCCCAGCGTGCCCCAGAACCCGTCGAGCGCGTAGTCCGTGCCCACGGCGAACGGGGCGGATTCGCCCGGCGCAAGTTTTACTTTCACCGATTCCGGCACAATCAGCCCCGTGCCCGTGCATTCTTCCGCGACAACCCCGCGCAATCGCGCACCTTTCGCCCAGCCGCCGGCCTTGTCGTTAAATACAGGAAAGTTCGCATAGCACTCGTCGCGCGCCTGGACGATGGCGGGCGGCTGAACCTCGAGCCGGACAGGTTCCGCCAGCACAATCTCGCGCTCCCCCGCCCGGATCGTTCCAGGCCCGACCTGAATGGTCCAGGGTCCTGCGACGTCGACGGGCATCAGTTGGGCTTGGGCAGCGACAATTGACAGAATGATCGGCAACATGGGCATCCAAAGCTCCTCTAGTTTGGCCGCATTTTAGGACATGCCGGAGAAAGGAGCAAGAAAGACCGGAGACCGGATGTCTGCTCTGAAAACTCCGTGCTTTTTACCAGGTCCAACCCTGATGCAGCTAGGGTAGGTCCGAATTCCGATTCGGACTGGACAACCCGCCGGACCGGTCCTATTCGGAGATGGGGCCTACCTCGTCGGAAGTTTGTTTTCATCGTTTACGGGGGAGGCAAAGCCTCATGACAAACTGTCCCTGCTTTTCGCCTACTTTTCACCCGTTGCAATGGGGTGGGGAGGGGTCTAATATGGCTGTGGCGGGAGCAACCAATTGGGAGGGACGATCCATGCAGCCGTTGCGCGTTTTGATGTGCCTGACATTGCTGTGTTTCGCCGCACAGGCCGCCGAGAGCCCGGCGCGGGCGGTGCTGGACTCTGCGGGGATGTCGCGCGGGTTGTGCTCGGTGGTCTCGGGGCCGGACCCGTCACTGGCGGCCGGCCTCGCCAGGGACAGTGGCTTTTTGGTGCACGTCCTGGCGCCCGACGACGCCGGCGTGGCCGCGGCATGGGCCGAGGCCGGGAAGTTGGGCTTGCCGCTGCAGCGGTTTGTGGCGGAGCGGGGAGGCGGGGCGGCGTTGCCCTATGCCGACGGCATCATCGACCTGCTGGTGGTCGAGGACGGCTCGCTGGCCACGGCAAAAGGGCTGGCGGGAGATTTCTCGCGGGTGATCCGGCCAAAAGGCCGCCTCGTTATATGCAAATCCGGCCGGCGCGCAAGCATCCCGGGCGAATGGAAAGAAGTCCCCGCAAAAGGCGGGCTGATGGTGCTTGAGAAGCCGCCCACGTCTGGCGTGGACAATTGGACACATTGGGAGCACGGGCCCGACAACAATCCCGTGTCGCGCGACGAGGTCATCAAAGCCCCCTACCGGACTCAATGGCTGGGCTTGCCGTATTACATCGCGATGCCCGCCATAACGACAGCCGCCGGCGGCCGCACGTTCGTGGCGATGGGCCACATCGCGCACCACGAGCGGGAAGAGGCCTGGCTCAACACGATCCTCGCGCGAAACGGGTACAACGGCGCCGAACTGTGGCGCAGGCGCGTACCCGATGGCTACCTCATGCACCGGTCGGCCTTCATCGCCACCGACGACACGTTCTACATGATCGACCCGGACAACCCCGGCTGCATCCTCCTCGACCCGGAGACCGGCCGCGAGAAAACCCGAATCAGCGTGCCTGAATCCGGCGCGGAGTGGAAATGGATCGCACTGGTCGGGCGGACGCTCTACGCGCTGGGCGGGACGTGGCGCGACCCCGCCGAGACGACCGTTGTCCGCAGCGAAATACCCGCGTGGAGTTGGGGCGAACTGAGCCACGGGTATTACGTCGAGCCCCGGGTGCCGTGGGGCTTCGGCGAGACGATCGTGGCGTACGACCTCGACGCGCAGCGCCTATTGTGGGCGCACCGCGAGACGGCGCCGATTGACTCGCGGGCCATGGCCATCGGCGAGGGCAAGATCTTCTATTACGCCCCGGACGCCCGGCTCGGCTGCCTCGACGCGGATTCCGGCAAGGTGGCATGGCAAAACGAAGACGCCGAACTGCGCCGCCTGATCAATGAGCCAGGCCAGGGCCTGACCTCGACGCCCGGGTTCAAGACCAGTTGCTATTGCGTCTACACGCCCCAAGCCCTGTTCTACGAGGCGCAGACGCAGATGAATCTCGTCGCGGTATCAAAAGATGATGGGCGGCTGTTGTGGTACCATCGGAAAACATCGAGCAACCCCAATGTCATTTTTGCCGATGGCTTCGCTTATTGCGGCATCGGCCCGGACGGCAGCACGCTTGAACTCGATCCAAAAACCGGCGAGATCCGACGCGACCTCGGATTCAAAAAACGGTCCTGCGTGCGCCTGACGGCCACGCCCGATTCTTTTTTTGTCAGAGGATGGCCGGAAGGCATTACCCGCTACGACCGGGCGACCGGCAAGATCACCTACGACGGCTCCGTCCGGCCGGCCTGCAACGACGGCGTGATCGGCGCCAACGGCTTGCTCTACATCGGCCCGTGGCTGTGCGACTGCAACCTGTCGATTATTGGCACGGCAGCGCTCACCTCAGCCCCCTCGCCCGTGACGCCGCGCCCCGCGCAAGACCGGCTCGAAATTGTTTCGACCGACTGCGCTGCGTTCAAGATGTCCGGGCAAGACTGGACCACCTACCGCGGCAACAACGATCGCACGGGTTCAACATCTGCCGTAGTTGAAGGGCCGCTCCAGCCGCTGTGGACGTGGAAACCTGAAGTCGCCGGGGCGGTCGCCGCGCCCACGGCCGCCGGCGAGTTGGTGTTCGTGGCGGGCGATGACGGGACCGTCCGCGCCCTCGATGCCGCTACCGGCAACGTCAAGTGGGAGTTCCGAACGGCCGGGCCAATCATGCAGCCGCCGACCATCTGGGAAGGCCGGGCGTACGCGGGTTCGGGCGACGGCTTTGTGTACTGCCTCGAGGCCGCGACCGGCAAGCTGCTGTGGCGGTTCGACGCGTCCCCGGTACCGCGGCGGATTCCCGTGTACGGGCACCTGTGCTCGACGTGGCCCGTGAACAGCGGCATCCTGATCCACAAAGGCGACGCCTATTTCGCCGCAGGCATCATCGACTACGACGGCACGTACCTGTACGCGCTCGACGCAAAAACCGGCGAACTGAAATGGGTCAACGAACAATCGGGCTGGGCGGATCCCGCGTTGCGGAAAGGCGTGTCGGCGCAAGGCAACCTGACGGTCGCGAACGGCCGGTTGTGCATGGCGGGCGGCAACATTGTGTCGCCGGCCGAATATGACCTCGATACGGGCGCGTACCTGGGCAGAGTGCCGAGGGACGG
>JAPLKX010000605.1 GCA_026387845.1 Candidatus Hydrogenedentota bacterium
TCCGTCCTTCAAGGCGACGACACGCACACCGTTGAACTCGTTCCGGAGGAGTTGCTATAACCCGCCCGCGAAAAGCAGGGACAGAGGAGCTGGTGAATAACTGTCCTTTGAACAACACGGATACCGACAATGTAGGTCCGAATTCTGATTCGGACCGGCCGAGCCATCAGGCCGGTCCCATTCAGAGATGGGACCTACAACTATCGGCGTTTTCTTCTGTGATAGCCAGCCAGGACATATTTTTCGCTGTCCCAACGTGATTCTGTCACTTTTTCCCAGCTCCTCTGTCCTGCTTTTTGCTGTTTTTCAGTATGCGTGTGTTTGCACTTGCCAGGGTGCGGGTTGAGTTGTATATAATGCGCGGCGATGAGTCAGGTAGTGTCTCCGCAGAACTTTCGTTGGTTTCGGGGGAATGCCGGCCGGGAACTTTACGGTTGTTTTCAAAGCAGTATCCAAAGACGACACAGCGCCGCTGGCCCGCTCAGTTGCGCGCATGGAGACGTTCTATGATGCCCCGCCCGTTCAGCCCGTTTGCGTTTGGTTTTGTTTTCGTAGCCGGTTTGGCGATGGCTTTTATTCCAACCGATGCGCTGGCGCAACGGAAATCCGCGAAGTCCTCGAAGGCGCCGGTGGCTGACGAAAACGCGCCGACAGCGCCGCACTCGCCGACGATCACGCAGATGCCGTGGAGTCTGCGGGACATCTACACGTTTACGCAGGGCAAACATCAGCTCGTCGTGGCGATTGAGACGGGCCTGTGGCGGCTGCTGGTCGAAGGCCAGGGCGCCGTTATCGATGATGCGGGATTCAGCATCACGTTCGCGGACGGGTCGGTGTGGGATTCGTCGAACATGGGCAAAGCGGCCACGGAACGCAACCCTTACGAAGACGCGCTCGGGAAAGCGACGGATTTCTGGCTGGAGTTTCCGTCGCGGGGCAGCATCGTTGTGCGCGAGGAAATCCTGATGTACGAGGCGCAGCCGTTTCTGCTGTTTCGCCTGCTGATTGGGAATAACAGCGAGAAACCGATCGAAGTCGCCAAGATCAGCCAAATGGTCCCCGGCCCCAACGGGATCACGAACTTCGGCGCGGCCACGGATGCGTCCTTCCGGCGGGTCGCGATTCGCGGGGGCTGCCCGGTGTTCGACAAATCGGCGGGCCCGGCGCTGGCGGTGTTCAACGACAAGACGAACGGGTGGACGCTGGGCCTGGGTGTGCTTTCGGGGGGGTCGGGTGTGTCCAAGGCGGAATTTAAGCCGGCAGGCCCGGGCACATACCAGGGCGAGATTTCGTGCACGTTCAACCCGCCGATCCGGATCGATCCGGGGACGAAATTCCAGGGCGACCCGCTGTGGCTTTCGTTCAGCCTACCCGCGCCGGGCAAGGTGGACATGTACTACGGGTGGTCGGTCGCGCAGCAGCCGCATATCGACTTGCCTGACGGGGCGCCGCTGAGTTGGGCGACGGCTGATGCGGATTGCTCGGAAGCGGACCTGTACGCGCTGGCGCAGGAATGGGCGCCCGCCCAGGTGAAGCACGTGCTGGTCCCGTATGGGTGGGAAGGCAGGCCGGGCTCGTTGGAGGGTGCGTTGCCGCGATTCCCGAAATCCATGGAGAAGGTGGCGGAAAAACTGCGCGGGCTCGGCATGAAACCGGGGCTGACGGTCGACCCGCTGCTGACCAACGAAACCAACGCGGACTTTACGGCGGCGACGTCCGACGGCAGGCGATGGATCAACCTCGGCAAACCCGAAGGAAGGCAAAAGGCCGTGGCCTCCATGCGCAAGGTGGCGGGCTGGGGGTTTGACTTTTTCGCGGTGGCGCCGTCGTCGATTCCCGATGAAGCGCTTGGTCATTTTGCGATGTCGCGCGCGCAGGCAGACCAGTTGGCGATGGGCGTGATGGCGGAGGCCGCGGAAGGCAAGCCGGTTCTGCCGACGGCCGCGCCCGCCCCGCTCAAACCGGTGCTCGAGGACTGGCTGGAAGCGGCGGCGGGGTCGAGCCGGATGTCGGAATTCGGTTTGCCGGTCGGCCCGGTGCGATTTGACGTGACGGGCGTGGGTGAACTTGAGCCGGCGGTGAGGTCGGCGATGTCGTTTTACAGAGGGCCCATCGAGTTTATGGGCCGGCCGTCGGCCGAGTTGAAACGGCAATTGGCCGAATTCCTGCCGCAGGCGCGCACGGTTGGGCGTCCTTTGGATTCTGCAAAGGAGTCTCCGCGGATGTGGCAAGTGCCGACATGGTGCCAAAGCAAGCGGGCGGGCAGCAGCGTGGTGGCGTTTCCGGGTGCGGATGGGCTTGACGTGGGCCAGGTGGAAGTCGAGCCGGGCGAGCAGGTGAGGATATGGAGCGCCGCGGACGGCCAGCTTGTGGATTCGGCGCAGCCGGTGGTTCCAGTGGGCGAGAGCGTGTCGGTGTTTGGAGTGAGTGCGGCGTCGGACTATCCGGCGCTGCTGGGGGCGTCGTACGGGTTCAGCCTGCTGCTGAACGACGTGAAGGACTTGATTTGGGACGCGCAGAAAGGCATTCTTACCGGCGAATTCCAGGGCAGCAACACAAGTTCGGCGACAGCCTACGTGGCCGTGCCGGAAGGTTGGTTGCTCGAGACGGGGAAAGTGGAAGGCGGGGCGCTCAAAAAGGGCGCCACAAACTGCATCCAGTTTCCGGTAGCGGCGGGCAAATCGACGCGGTTTACGCTTCAGTTTTCGCGCAAATAGCGTGCGCGCGCGCGGATGCAGCACCCTTTCGGGTGATTTGATAAGTTCTCTTGGATAACGAGGCAGTCAGAGGGGAACGACGTGTCGACCGCGTTGCGGTACCGCAGCTACGCGAAGATCAATTTCTACCTGGACGTCCTGGAAAGACGGACGGACGCGTACCACAACATCGAGACGATCTTCCAGAGCGTCAGCCTGTACGACGAGCTGTCGTTCGTCGAGCAGCCCAACCGGGTGTCCGTGACGTGCAACCTGCCGGACTTCGTGCCTTCGGAAGAGAACCTGGCGTACCGAGCGGCGATGCTGCTGAAGGAGCGGACGAACTGCCCGCTGGGCGCGGCTATCAAGCTCAAGAAGAACATTCCGGTAGCGGCGGGCCTGGCGGGTGGGTCGGGTAACGCGGCAGCGGCGCTGGTGGCGCTGAACACGCTTTGGGATCTGCGGCTCGAGCCGGGCATAATCCTGGCCTTGGCGCTCAAACTGGGCTCGGACGTTCCCTACTGCACGCGCGGAGGAACGGTTGCGGCGCGGATGCGGGGCGAAGAAATGATGGGGCTGCCGGCGCTGCACAAAACCTGGCTGGTCCTGGGGCACCCGGAGGTGGCGGTGAGCGCGGCAAGGGTGTACAACAGCCCGCTGCTCGAGTATTCGGGTGAAAAACCATTCGCGGGTTGGACCAGGTCGTTCCGGAAAGCGGCAAACGCCCTGGAAAAAGGCAATTTTGCGGGGTCGGTGTTCAACCGGATGGAACGGCCCGTTTTCGATTCGCTGCCACAACTGGCCGAAACGAAGCAGCGTCTGCTCAGCCTGGGCTGTGTTGCTGCGGCGATGAGCGGAAGCGGCCCGACCCTGTTCGGAATCTGCATGAACAAGCGGGAAGCGACCGGCGTTTCCGAATCTATCAAGGAATTCCGCACCTCAGTCGTCCACACCATGCCGACAGCACTCGAAAGAGTCGACTGAAGGGTTGCCTTTCCGGGGAAGTCATCTCAAAACGCATACAGATTCAGGCTGCTGTAT
>JAPLKX010000441.1 GCA_026387845.1 Candidatus Hydrogenedentota bacterium
CTCGGTGCGGGAATTTTACTTTTCGGCCGGGTACGTCCACGTAGCTGCCAACCCGCCGCATGTCACGAGCATCTCTCCCATCACAGGTGTTGCGGGCACGACCGTAACGATCACGGGGAGCGGGTTCACCGATTCCTCCAAGGTCTTCTTTGATGGACTCCCCGCCACGGTCGTCTCGCGCAGTCCTACCAGCCTGGTGGTCACCGCGCCGCGGGGCGCCGCCGGACACGGCTCAGGCGTTTTCGTTATTAACGCGGATAGCCAGGGTTCTGACTTCTTTGTTAACGCCGGCGTCACGCTCGTAGACGGCAGGCCGAAAGACCTTACAAATCTGGTCCGTTTCACGTACGACCCAGCCATTCCTGCGCCCAGCATTGCCGTGGCGCCCACGAGCGTGAACAGCGGGCAAAGAGTCCTGATCCGGGTCGTCGGCACCAATACGCATTTCGTGCAAGACGAAACCTTCGCCGGCTTTGGTTCGGGGGACGTGATCATCAATTCCATTACTGTCAGCAGCCCCACCTCACTTGCCGCTGACATCACCGTAAACGCCAAGATTGGCGAGGGGTTCCCCGTTACAGTAGTGACCGGGGAAGAAGTAGCGTACCTCAAGACTGCCTTTCGAGTAAGCCCGGCTCCGCCTCTCACGTTGCAGGTGGTGAGTGGGAATGGGCAGACGGGGGCCGCCGGCGCGCAGCTCCCCGCGCCGCTGGTGGTTATGGCCCAGGACGCGACAGGCGGCCCGCTCGCCGGCATTACTGTTACCTTCACGGTCCCGGCCGGTGGGGGAACGGTTTCCCCCACCAGCGCCATCACCGACGCCAAGGGGCTGGCTTCCACCGTCCTGACACTGGGCCCGGCGGCGGGATTCAACGCCGTCGTTGCCTCGGCGGACCAGTTTCAGAGCGTGGGCTTTGTGCTGGCTGCCGGGGGGGCTTCGGCGGCCAGCCTGCGGGTGACAAGCAGCGGGGATAACCAGACGGCCGTTGCGGGCCAGGAACTTCCCAATCCCTTGGTGCTTAGCGTCATGGATGGCTTGACCAACAGGCGGCTCGTGGGACTCCCTGTTACCTGGCGGGTGACCCGCGGTGGCGGCGTGGTCACACCCATGTTCACCCTGACGGATGCCAGTGGCACCGCGGCCGCTCAATGGACCCTCGGTCCCACCACCGGCTCGCAAACTCTGGAAGCCAGCATCTCAGGGTTTTCGTCGATCGTCTTTAAAGCCGACGCACAAGGCGTCGCGGGCGTACCTACTGTCACGCGGAACGGCGTTCTAAATGCCGCGGCCCTGGACACCGTGTCGCGTTCGATTTCTCCGGGAAGCCTCGTATCCATCTTTGGCTCAGGTCTCTTCCCCAGCCCAACCGGGGCCTCGCCGGGGCTTTGGCCGGGCACCGACCAGATTCGCACCTTGTTTGGTGGAACGGAAGTGACTTTCGATGGGGTTCGCGCACCCATTATGTATGCCAGCAACAGCCAGTTGAATGTTCAGGTTCCGTTTGAAGTTGGCGGGAAGAGCACAGTCCAGATGGTGGTGACCGTCGGCGGCACCAGTTCCAGCGCCGTTGCCCTGGACGTGCAACCGGCAGCGCCCGGTCTGTTCACCGTTGATTCCACCGGGCGCGGGGCGGCCGCGGCGCTGAATCAGGACAGCTCGCGGAACTCCGCCTCCAGCCCGGTTACTCGCGGCGAGCTTGTTCTTTTGTTCGGAACTGGCCTGGGTTCTCTCGCTCCCTCCGTCGCGACAGGACGCACTGCGCCCTCCGGTGCTCTGCTGCCTCTTGCGGTATACTTGCCGAATGTTACCATCGGCGGCATTGCCGCAAGTGTCGAGTACGCAGGACTCGCGCCGGGTTATGTCGGACTCTGGCAGGTCAATGTCCGGGTGCCTTCGAACGCACCGGCCGGCGAGCAGCCCGTCGTGCTCGAGACGTTGGGGCAGCAATCCAATATCGCGACGGTGTCCGTCCGCTAACCGCGCGTGCCAGTTCCTGACGGTGTTTTATGTAGGAGCCTGTCGGAGGGAAAAATCGCCTCCCAAGACACCACTAAAGCGAATGCCACAGAATGGCCGTGTCGGGGCTGTTTTTTCTTTCCGGTCGGCCGGGCTGTCGGATTGCGGATTTCAAGCGCCGCTTTGTTTGAAATCCGCAATCCGCAATCCCAAATCCGCAATTCCGATACGGTAAAGCTGCTTCCGAGACAGTACACTAACCGAGTTTCCAGCCGTTGAAATACGGCGGGCGCACCAGCTTGTTGGCTGCGGCGTTGTTGGTGACCCGCATGGCCTTGCCGTCCCACAGCAGCTTGCCTTCGAAACGCTGGGCCAGCACGCCCAGCAGCACCCACTCGGTGAACGGCCCGGCATAGTCGAAGTTCGAGCAGGGCC
>JAPLKX010000703.1 GCA_026387845.1 Candidatus Hydrogenedentota bacterium
AAGCGGCAGCAAGCTGCCGCACTCCATAAAAGGCTGACATGCGTGCGTTTATTGCAGTCGAGCTTCCGGAAGTTGTTCATGTGGCGTTGGAGGATTTGAAGGTGCGGCTGCGGGAGGCGGGGGTGAGGGCTTCGTGGGTGAACGGCGGGAATATCCACCTGACGCTGCGGTTTTTGGGGGAGATTGAGGAAGATCAGGCGGGGCGGCTTATAGACATGCTCGAGAGCGAGTATGTGTCTGTCCGTCGGTTTGTATTGGAGGTACGGGGAGTTGGCGCGTTTCCGAACGCGCGTCGGCCGAGCGTGCTGTGGGCGGGGTGTGAACCGGCGGAGGGGCCGCTGGAGCGGGTTCAGCGTGCGGCGGAGACGGCGGCGCGTGCGGTTGGCCTTGCGCCGGAGGCGAAGGCGTTCCGGCCGCACCTGACGGTAGCGCGGGTGAAGGACTGGCGTGCGGCGGGCCCGGTATCGGAGGCTCTGGATCGGGAGCAGGGTTTCACGGCGGGTGAATTCGAGGCGGCGGGTGTGGCACTATTCAGGAGCCGGCTTATGCCGTCGGGCGCGGTTTACGAGCGGCTCAAGGAGTTTCGGTTCTCATGATGATTTCGTTGCAGGGTTTGCCGATGCGGGCGGCTTACGTGGTGTTTACGCTGTACATGATGGTGATCCTGTTGAGGTGGGCGTCGGTGTACCTTCAGCTCGACCTGTATAATCCGCGCCTGCGTTGGATAAAAACCACAACGGACCCGCTGATCAATCTGGTAAAACGGTATGTGCCGACGCTTGGCCCGGTGGATTTTTCGGTGCTTGTGGCGTTGCTGATCGTGTACGTGTTGAGGCAGTTGACGGTCAGTGTTCTCGGCGGTCTTTTTGTGTGACCGCTGTTTGCTTTATTGCGCGCGCGCGGGGGGGTAGAACTGTTGAGCGATGGACGCCTCTGATTTTTCGGAAGAGCGAAACCAGATGGTTGACGCGCAGTTGGCGGCGCGTGGCATCAACGACCGTCGCGTGCTGGCGGCGATGCGAAAAGTTCCGCGGCACCTGTTTGTGCCGGCCGACCTGCGCCCGTACGCCTACGAGGACCACCCGCTCGCGATCGGCCACGGCCAAACGATTTCGCAGCCGTACATGGTGGGTATCATGACGGAGGTGCTTGGCCCGGGGGAGGGCGACCGGGTGCTGGAGATCGGTACGGGTTCGGGGTACCAGTCGGCGGTCCTGGCGGAACTTTCGGGTGAGGTGGTAACGGTGGAGCGGAACGAGATGCTGGCGGGTATGGCGGCGGACCGGCTGGCGGGGTTAGGGTATTCGAACGTTCGGGTGATGGTGGGCGACGGATCGCAAGGCTGGCCGGAACTGGGACCGTACGACCGGGTGATGGTGACGGCGGCATCGCCGCGGGTTCCCGAGCCGCTCAAGGCGCAACTCAAAGAGGGCGGCCGCCTGGTGTGCCCGGTCGGGTCCCGGGAACTCCAGACGTTATGGGTCGTAACGCGCACGCGGGGCGCATACGAAACCGGCACCAGCATCAACTGTGTGTTTGTTCCGCTGGTTGGCCGTGACGGTTGGGCGGAGAAATGAGCGGGGCGGCTGTCCCCCAGCCGCCCCCTCGATCGCACGTAAGTCAACCGGCTATTTTCTTTTTGCGGGCTGGTACGGCGCGGTTTTGGCGTCGATGGTCTCGCTGACGACCTTGCGCACCTCGTTGGTGTTGAGGCCGGAGGCCATGCATTCGGCGACGGCGTCGATCAGATGGAGTTTGACCATGGCGACGGTGGTGTCTTTGCAGATTTTGGGCGCCTTATCAGCGACGGTGACGCCCACGCCGCGGCGGGTGTGTACCAGTTGCAGGAGTTCCAAGTCACGGTACGCTTTGGTAACCGTGTTTGGATTAATGTTGAGCATGCCGGACATCTCTCGCACCGAGGGCAGTGTGTCGCCCGGTTTGAGCCGGCCCGAGGCGATGGCGAATTGCACCTGATTCTCGATCTGGACGTAGACCGCGATCGGGCTCTCGATGTTCACGCAAAAACTGAGTTTCTCGGCCATGGTGATTTTCCTCGCTTCCTTACCTTCGTTTTAACCTTCTTCTCCTTCTGGGTCCTAATATGGGTTATTTTACCACGTATGTAGTCAAGTTTACAAGCAACCTGAGACACAACTCGTATTGTCGGCCATATTAGGGTCTGTTCCCGCACTGTTGTAGAGGGGTCAACCAACTGCAAGACGTGAACAAGTTCAGTAGGGTATTGGAAGTGGACATATCGGGCAGCGAGTTCCGGCGGGGGTCCTCGATGAATGGGGCTTAGTTGACCAGGATACGCTTGAGACGGCCGCCGGGGGCTGAGTCAGGGGAGGTAATCGCAGATTTGTGCCCCCGCAATTCCCGCAACCAACGAAAACTCTTTAGTGATAATCTATTTGGGAAGGGGAATATTCCAGGCTGGTGGGACCATTGGGCCCGTTGGGCCCGTTGGGGGGCTCGATGTCGTCATTTATTCCGAGTTCTCATTTTTTTCGAATTTTGGGTTTGACCCGGCGATAACGATAGTGATCTCGCCTTTTGGGGCTTTTTCGTTGAATTTAACGGCCAGGTCGGCAAGATATCCTCGGTGGACTTCTTCGAACTTTTTAGTCAGTTCGATGCAGACGGCGGCGAGCCTGTTTCCGAGCACTTCAAGAGCCTCCTGGAGTAGCCGGCCGACGCGGAAAGGCGACTCGAAGAAGACGAGGGAGTGGGGGAGGTCTTTGTCCATGGCGAGGAAAGATTTGCGGGGTCCGGGTTTTCGCGGCGGGAATCCTTTGAAAGTGAAACTGGAGGTGGGGAGGCCGGATGCGACGAGCGCGATGGTGACGGCGCTGGGGCCGGGAATAACTTCGACGCGGAATCCCCTGTTCCGGCATTCGGCAATGATCCGGTATCCGGGGTCGCTGATTCCGGGGTAGCCGCCGTCGGTGGTAAGTGCGACGGATTGGCCGCTCTCGAGGAGGCCGAGGATGCGGTGGCCGGCTGCGGGTTCGTTGTGCTCGTGGTAGGAGAAGATGGTTCTTGGGCTTTTAACGGCGTGGCGCTCGAAGATTCTGCGGGTCATCCGGGTGTCTTCGCAGGCGAGCGCATCGACCTCGCCGAGGATGCGCAGGGCGCGGAGGGTGATGTCTTCAAGATTGCCGATGGGCGTGGCGATGACGTAGAGGGTAGGGGAATGGGGTTCGGGTTCAGGCATTATGAGACGTCCCTGGTGGAAGGATGAAGGATGAAGGATGAAGGATGAATCAATTGCCGATTGCCGATTGTCGATTGCCGATTAAGGGCATTATGAGACGCACCTGGTGGAAGGATGAAGGAGGAAGGATGAATCAATTGCCGATTGCCGATTGTCGATTGCCGATTAAGGGACATAAGCGACGAAAGGGACATAAGAACGGGGAGGTGGAATGTTGAGGCCAGTTCAGCCATTTGGGGGCGGTCCATCCTTTCTTTCTCTTTTGATTCGCCATTTTACGGTAAAGGCGGCGGCTAATGAAACGATGGCGACTGTGGAAATAGCGGCGGCGAGGAGGCGGAACCGGGTTGCGGGGGAGGCCAAGGTGGTGGTTTGTGGAGGGGCCGTGTCGGGAGATTGGGTGGCGGCATCTGTCGGTCTTGCGGGTTCCACAAGGGCCGCTATTTCGTCATGAAGTTCCTGAACTTCGGTGTAGTGGTCAACGTATGGGTCAAGTTTCCCGTCCTTGAGAAAGTACTCGATCCCGAAGTCGACGTCAGTAAGATTCGTGCCGTCCGGCATGATACCCAGGGTGAACGTCTTGACGTCGAACACGGGGTTGAGTTCGATGTCGCTGAGCGTGGTTTCGGTCATGGATGTACGCTTTTCTTTGCTCGAGACCCAGACGAGTTCGAATCGACTTATGTACTTGGTTGGAATCCATTTGTCGTTTATTTGGGTGAAGTCCGAAATCACGTCGCGCAGATCCCATTGGACGCCTTCGGATTGGACGGATCTGTTTATCCGGTACTCGACGGGGTTGTAGCCCTTTTCGGGCGACACGGCCACTTCAATATGTCCTTGCACGGTGTCAGCCGAAATGACGAGGCAGGACTCGCCGTTGATTACCTCATGGGCGATAGTCAGCAATTCGGCCTCGCTCAGCACATCGCAGATGTGCTGGCCGTCGAGTCTGTGATGGTATCCCCACATGGCGCTTCCGAACGTGTCTGACACCCAGGAGAGTGGCTCGGCCGCGGTGCGCCAGCACATGGTGCCGGTGGCACGAGGTGAACCGTTTTGTCTGCTTGCCTCCACACTTAGGAGCGGCGTCCTGACTCCGTAGTCATGCCAAGCCAGCGGTTCTCTGCCTGGAGAGGTTTCGGTTGAGGGCCCCGTCCAACTGGTTGCTTTATCGCTGTGGTTGTAGGTTATGTGGTAGTCGTAGACGTTTCCCCCAAGCTTCTCTTCGATGGTGGTATGGACAGACATGCGGACGCTGTCGTGCCAGCTTTGGGCTTCGCGGATTTTGGCCAGCAGTCCGTCCGGCGACAGGGGGGCCGCAGAGCAGAGAATCTGCGATGCCACCGCTGCAAGCAGGAACACTGAATTCATGGGTGCTCACCTAAGCCGTAACAGTAGGCCGGCTTCGCCGAAGTCGGCCATTTCCGCCCGCTGCTACCTCACCTTCCCGGCCTTCGATCACCATGCTGCCCCAAAAGCAAAGCCACTCTAACTCATCACGCTTCGCCCAGAACCGACGCTCGGGGCGTTGATGGCCGACTTCGGCGAAGTCGGCCTACTG
>JAPLKX010000750.1 GCA_026387845.1 Candidatus Hydrogenedentota bacterium
ATCACGGCGCTCGATCAGGGCCAGCCGTTGACGCTGATTGGGGAGGCGGTGTTTGCGCGGTGCCTGTCGGCGTTGAAAGACGAGCGGGTGGCGGCGTCGGGGAAGATCAAGGGCAGGGTGAGGCGCATCAAGGTGGACAAGAAGGTGTTTGTGGACTACCTGCGGAAGGCGCTGTATGCGTCGAAGATGGTGAGTTACGCGCAGGGGTACCAACTGATGCGTTCGGCGGCGAAAGAGTATGGGTGGAACCTGAATTACGGCGGGATTGCGCTGATGTGGCGTGGCGGGTGCATAATCCGGTCGGCGTTCCTTGAGAAAATCAAGGAGGCGTTTGATCGGAATCCGGGGCTGGTGAACCTGCTGCTCGATCCGTTCTTCAGGAAAGCGGTGAGCGGCGCGCAGACCGCGTGGCGCAGGGTGGTGACGTCGGCGGTTCAGGCGGGCATCCCGATGCCGGCGGTGACGTCGGCGCTGGCGTATTTCGACGGGTACAGAACCGGGCGGCTGCCGGCGAATCTGTTGCAGGCGCAGCGGGATTATTTCGGCGCCCATACCTATGAGCGGGTGGACAAACCGCGCGGCGAATTTTTCCACACCAACTGGACCGGCAGAGGCGGGAAGACTTCCGCCTCGACGTATGTTGTGTAGACAGATCGGACGGATCGGACGGATAAGGGCCGGGTTTGGGGACCCGGCCCATGTTTATGAGGGACTGCCATGTTGCGCGTGACGGACGTGATCGCCATTGACGAATCGGAGATCGAAGAGACGTTTGTCCGGTCGTCGGGTCCGGGCGGTCAAAACGTGAACAAGGTGTCGACGGCGGTGCAGTTGCGTTTTGACGTGGCGCAGAGTCCAAACCTTCCGGAGCACGTTCGGGAGCGGCTATTGCGGATCGCGGGGAAACGGGTGACGGACGAGGGTGTGCTCGTAATTGATGCGCGGCGGTACCGGACGCAGGAGAAGAACCGGGAGGACGCGTTGGCGCGGCTCATCGAGTGGATCCGGAAAGCGGCGGAGGTGGCGCCGAAGAGACATCCGACGCGGCCGACGCGGGCGTCGAAGAAAAGGCGGCTCGAAGAGAAGCGCCGCCGCAGCGAGGTCAAGCGGGGAAGAGGCGGCGTGAAAGATGAAGGATCTGAGATTTGAGATCTCTTACCAGCCTTTAGTCCACATTTCGTTGTCTTCGTAGACTTTTTCGTTTTGAGCGTCGGCTTCCTGTGCGTCGAGTTCGGAATCTCTGGGTGGGTCTTTGTCGGTGAGTGTTTCCTGGAAGAACTCGTGTTGGATGAGGAGGTTCATGACCTCGCTGGTGCCGGTCCAGATCTGTGCGAGTCGCGCGTCGCGCACCATGCGCTCGATGGGGTAGACGTTGGTGTACCCGATGCCGCCCATGACTTGCATGGCGATGTTGCAGACGTCCCAGCAGGTTTCAGTGGCGAACTTTTTGGCCTCGCTGACGAGCCTGCGCGTGGTGGGGAGGTTTGCGTCTGCGGCTCGTGCGGCGGCGTGTGCGAGAGCGCGTGCGGCGTCGAGGCGCGTGATCGCTTCAGCGATTTTGAAGCTGATTCCCTGGAATGCCCTGATTTTTCTGCCGAAGGCGTGGCGCCTGTCGGCGTACCGGGTGGCGATGCTGAGGGCGGCCCTGGCGAGCCCGAGCGCGCCGCCGGCGGACGTGAGCCGTTCGGGTACCATCATGATGTTGAACGCGTCGGCGCCGGCGTTGAGCCCGCCGATAAGGTTTTCTTGCGGCACCTTGACGTCGCGGAACAGGATTCGGCCTGTGCCGCCGCCTCGAGCGCCGAGCAGCCCGTAGTGGTAGGAGGTTTCGAGCCCCTCACTGTTTCGTTCGATGAGGATCAGGCTGATCCGCTCGTGGGCTTTTCCGTCCGGGTTGGTGCAACAATAGACGAGAAAGAAATCGGCGCGTTCGGCCCCAACCACGAACCGCTTCTGGCCGCGGACGGTGAACTGGCCGTCGCTGAGTGTGGCGCGGGTTGTGGCGCCGAAAAAGTCGGTGCCGCCGCGCGGTTCGGTGAGAGCCTCGGCGGCGACCAACTCACCCCGCAACATCGGGCGGAGGTAGCGGTCCCGTTGCGTTTCGGTGCCGAGACGCATGAGGGCCTCACCGACAATAGACGGCATCGAGAACGCGCAGCCCAGGGCCATTCCCAGAATGCCCATTTCTTCGAGCGCGGCCATTTCGGCGGTCCAAGTGAGGCCGCGGCCGCCGTATTCGCGCGGGAACCGCAGGCCGAGGAGGTTCTGCGCGGCGAGCGCTTTGACGAACTCGTCGGGGTAGGTGATTTCGTCGCGGTCCATCGCTTTGAGGAGATCGGGGGATACGGCGCGCGCGAACTCGCGGACTTCTTTTTGGAACTCCCGTTCTTCGGGGGTGAGCAGGATGTCTTGGAGCATGGGGGCCTCCGGGTATGGGCGGTATAATTCGCTTTTTCCGGTCATTTTCAAGTCAATACCACCAGAATCTATGTTTCTTTGTTAACCGGCGTGATGGGAGTTTTCCGAGGTGGAAAAGATTGTCAGTCTTGCGAAACGTCGTGGGTTTATATTTCAGTCGAGCGGCATTTATGGGGGTGTGAACGGCTGCTGGGACTATGGCCCGCTGGGCGTGGAGTTGAAGCGGAACATCAAGGATCACTGGTGGTACGTGTTTGTTCAGCAGCGGGACGATATGGTGGGGCTCGATGCAAGCATCATCATGCACCCGGACGTGTGGGTGGCGAGCGGGCACGTCGAGCAGTTTCATGACATGTTGGTTGACTGCAAGGAGTGCAAGCACCGGTTCCGCGTGGATCATCTCGAGGGCCCGCGGTGCCCGGACTGCGGCGGGGAACTGACGGAGCCGCGGGCGTTCAACAGCATGCTTCGCACGCGGCTGGGCGTCAGCGAGGACACAGCGGTCGAGACGTATCTGCGGCCGGAAACCTGCCAGTCGATCTTTGTGGATTTCAATCGAGCAGATGGAGATCGAGTTTTTCTGCAAGGAGCAGGACGAGGCGAAGTGGTTCGAGGACTGGCAGGGGAAGACGTGGCAGTGGTACAAGGACGTTGGGCTTAGCGAGGGTCGGCTGCGGTGGTTTGAGCATCCCAAAGAGAGCCTGGCCCATTATTCCAAACGGACAGTAGATATTGAGTACGAGTTCCCGTTTGGTTGGGGCGAGTTGCAGGGAATAGCGAACCGGGGGACATTCGACCTGACGGCCCATTCAAAACACAGCGGGAAGGATTTGTCATTTTTTGATCCCGAGACGAAAGAGCGGCTGATCCCGACGGTGATCGAGCCATCGGGCGGGGTGGACCGTACGTGCCTTGCGATTTTGTGCGAGGCGTACGCGGAAGACCAGGTCGAGGGGGAGACGCGTGTGGTGATGCGGTTTGCTCCGCGGATCGCGCCAATCAAGGCGGGCGTGTTTCCGTTGGTGAAGAAAGACGGGCTAGCGGAGATCGCGCGGGCGTTCGAACGGAAGCTGCGCCGGAAATTCAACACGTTTTACGATCAGGGCGGAGCGATCGGGCGCCGGTACCGGCGCATGGACGAGGCGGGTACGCCGTACTGCGTCACGATCGATTATGAAACGAAGGAAAACGAGACGGTGACGGTGCGGGACCGGGACACGCTCGGGCAGGTCCGGATGAAAATGGACGAGGTGGCGGGGTGGCTGACGGACCGGGTAGCGCTGGAGTCGATCTAAATTGTCGAAAGGGACATAAGGGACCAAAGGGACCTAAAGAAGCCTGTTTTGACGACGACTGAGGAAGGCGGGCGGATGAAAGTCGATTACGACAAGATCGCGCCCGACTACGACAAACACCGGCAGGCCAACGGCCCGTATATGCCGCAACTGGTGGATCTCGCCCGCAAGGCGGGGGCGCGCGACGTGCTCGAGTTGGGCTGCGGGACCGGGAGGGGGACTCAAGCATTTGTTGAAGACTACCCGTGCCGGATGGTGGCGCTGGATCTGTCGCGGGGGATGCTGGAGGAAGCGCGCGAGAAGGGTCTAGCAGGGGTGCATTGGGTCCGGGGCAGCGCCACAGCCATTCCGCTTGCATCAGGCTTTTTCCAGTTCGTGTTTGGGGTGTTCTTTATACATCATGTTCCTGATTTGGCGGGTGTGGCGCGGGAGTGCGCGCGGGTGATCGGGCGTGGTACGGCAGCGATTGTGACGGCGAGCACGGAGTTTATCCAGACGCACCCCATGAACCGCTACTTCCCGTCATTGGCACCGATGGACCTGGCACGGTTTCGCACAGGGGAGGAGATCGAAGCGGAGTTGAGGGGTGCGGGGTTTGTGCGGACACGGGTCGGGAATTATAAGGCGCAGCCGCAGCCGATTGACGAGGCGTATGTGCAGAAAGTGGCCGCGAAGTTTACCAGCACGTATGAGCTTATCCCGCCCGAGGAGTTTGAGGCGGGCCTGGAGAGGTTGAAGGCGGACGTGGCGCGGAAGGGGCAGTTGGAAGAGGGCGTGCAGTGGGAATGGACGCTGGTGACTGCAAAGAAATAGGACGGATCAGACGGATCGGACGGATCGGACGGATCAGTCGAACAGAAGGCAACCGTGGTTTCTAGTAGAATAGGGGCATGAAGAGCCGGCGGAAAAAGCAGAAGGGCGTTCGGGCGCGGGACTGGTCTGAGGCGGAGAAGTATGATACGGCGTTCACGCACGACCGGGCGAAGCATCGGAAGGCGCAGGCGGGGTACGTATCGATTCCGAGCAATGTGATTCCGCCGGAGAAGGTCGAGCCGAACGGGCTTGTGGTGTCGCACAGCGGGCATTGGGCGTTTGTGAGCATTGATGGCGAGGAAGTGCTGTGTGTGATTGACGAGGGGCTGGGTGAAGGTCGGGTATCGGTTCTGGCGCCGGGCGACGAGGTCCAGGTCGAGTTTGTCGAGGGTCAGCCGGTGGTGCGCGGGGTAGCGCCGCGGCGGACGAAACTGAGCCGGCTGGCTCATGAGCAGGCCCGCGTCCAGGAACAGGTAATCGCGGCGAACGTGGACATCCTGGTGATCGTGTCGTCGGTGGTTCAGCCGCGGTTCAAGCCGGGGTTGGTGGATCGGTATCTGGCGACGGCGAGCGTTGGGGGCGTGGAGCCGGTGCTGGCGTTGAACAAGATGGACCTGGTGGAGGAGGAACCTGCGGCGGTGGCGGGGTTCAGGGAACTGGGGCTGCGGGTGTTCGACACGAGCGCGGTGACGGGCCGCGGGATTGAGGAGTTGCGGGGAGCGCTCGAGGGGAAGCTGGCGGTGATGTCGGGTCAGAGCGGGGTGGGGAAGACGTCGCTGCTGAACGCGATGGACCCGTCGCTCGAGTTGGCGACGCAGGAAGTGAGCACGCTGACCGAGAAAGGGAAGCACACGACGAGCGCGGGGCGGTTGTATCGGCTCGAGGGGGACATCCGGGTGATCGATACGCCGGGGATACGCCAGCTTGGGCTGTGGGGCATCTCGCACGAGGAGATCGCGTTTTATTTCCCGGAAATAGCGGAACTGGCGGAAGGGTGCCGGTTCAGGAATTGCACACATATTCATGAGCCGGATTGCGCGGTGAGGGAAGGGGTGGAGGCCGGGAAGATTTCGCGGCTGCGGTATAACTCCTACAGGCATATTCGCGAGAGTTTGGAATAGGGCACAAAGGGACATAAACGACATAAGGGACATAAAAGCGGCGGGGACGCCGCTTCTACGGGCGCGGTGGGGATAGTTCAGGACAATAACGCGGCGGGGACGCCGCTTCTACGGTTGCGGTCGGGTAGGCTGCTGCGGGTGCTTGTTGAGCCGGGTTTTGTTATGATGGCGGGCGTATTGGGCGCGAGAGGCTGCTTAAGAAGGAGAAGAATGATGAAAACCCGGGTGCTGATTTTCTGTTTTTTGGCGGTGGCGTTGTTTTTGGGAGCCGGGGCGCCCGCAGTTGCGGGGCCGCTGGCGGATTACGTTAACAAACCCGACGCTTCGTATGCGTTTACGATGGACAAGACAGTCCCCGGGGAAGGTCATACCATCTATACGATCAAGATGACGTCGCAGACCTGGAAAGACATCCCGTGGTGGCACTGGCTGTCAATCATCAAGCCGGACAAGGTGGATCACCCGGATGCGGCGCTGCTTTTTATTGCCGGGGGCGACAACGATGAACGGCCGGCCCCGGTAGATCGGGATGAGGCGAAGGCGCTGGCGTTTGTAGCGACACGGTTGAACGCGGTAGTGGCGATGCTCAACCAAGTGCCCAACCAGCCGCTGTTCGACGGGAAGGTCGAGGACGGGATTATTGCGTACACGTTCGAGGAGTTCCTCAAGACGGGGGACGCGGAATGGCCGTTGTTGCTGCCGATGACGAAGAGCGCGGTGCGCGCGATGGATACGGTCCAGGCGGTGGCGCAAAAAGAGTTTGGCCAGGATATCAAGCGGTTCATGGTGGCGGGGGGATCGAAGCGGGGCTGGACGACGTGGCTGACGGCGGTTGCGGACCCGCGGGTGGTCTCGATTGCGCCGATGGTGATCGACGTGCTGAACATGGGCACGCAGATGGCGTATCAGAAGAAAGTCTACGGGACGTACAGCGACCAAGTGCAGGATTATACGGATCGCGGGCTCCAGGAGTACATGCAAAGCGAAGAGGGCAAGAAACTCCTGCAGATTGTGGATCCGTATTCGTATCGGGATCAGTTGACGCTGCCGAAACTGATCGTGCTGGGTACGAACGATGAATATTGGTGCGTGGACTCGTCAAAGTTTTACTTCGGAGATCTCAAGGGGGACTCCTGGCTGCATTACGAGCCGAACGCGCCGCACGGGCTGAACCTGAACGTGGTGCCGGTCATCATGGCGATGTTCAACTCGACGCTGACGGGCAAGAAACTGCCGGCGGTGACGTGGAAACGGGCGGACGACGGCGCGCTCGAGGTTTCCTGGGACGACCCGGCCGGGAAACCGGTGCTGTGGCAGGCTGTGAGCCCGAACCGGGATTTCCGCCAGGCGCAGTGGACGGGTACGCCGCTCGAGTCGCCGAGCCCGGCGCGGGTGACGGTGACGGCGCCGGAATCGGGCTGGCGCGCGTATTTTGTGTCGGTGGAGTTTCCGTTGCAGGAGGCGTTGACCTACCCGCTGAGCACGATGATGACGGTGGTGCCGGATACGTTTCCGGAGCACTGAAGCGATGGGCGGCGACATAGGACCTATCGGACGGATCGGACGGATCTACTTGGTTTTTCGGAAGTTCACTTCATGTGGTACGACAATTACGGCGAGCCGGTTTATCATGTAATAGCCTGCCATGTTTTGTGGCGGGAACTTTGTTATTTTGCATCGCTCTCGCCGCGGACGCACCAGTTCACGTTTCTGAAGCAGGGGCTGCACAACACGCCGGAGTTGCTGCGGCAGGAGTTGCAGGCGGCGATTGATCGGGCGGATGAGCGGGCGGAAGCGATCCTGATCGGCTACGGGCTTTGCAGCAACGGGCTGGTGGGAATCCGGGCGCGGACGAAGAGACTGGTGGTAATGCGTGGGCATGACTGCATCACGTTTCTGCTCGGGAGCAAGGAGCGGTACCGGGAGTATTTCGACACCCACCCGGGCACGTATTGGTACTCGCCGGGGTGGATCGATACGAGCATCCAGCCGGGGAAGGAGCGGTACGAGCGGGTGCTCAAACATTACATCGAGACGTACGGCGAGGAGAACGCAAAGTACCTGATGGACGCGTCGGAAAACTGGATGCAAAACTACAACAACGCGGCCTATGTGGATCTGGGTTTTGGGGATTCGGAGCGGTATAAGGCGTTCACGCGTGAGTGCGCGGAATGGCTTGGGTGGAACTGCGATTTTCTCGAGGGGGACGGCCGGCTGATGCGCGATTTTCTGACGGGCAACTGGAATGAGCGTGATTTCCTCGTGGTGGAGCCGGGCCACGTGATCGTGGCGTCACACGACGAGACCATAATCGAGTCGGCGGCGGCGCCGGCGCCGGGTGACGCGGAAGGGACTGGGTGATGGAAGAGTGGGTGGACAGCAAGCAGGTGTACGCGGGGAAAATAGTGGGCCTGCGTGTGGGCGAAGTGCGGCTGGACGGGGGCGTGCTGGCGTTTCGCGAGGTCGTCGAGCATCCGGGCGGGGTGGGTATAGTTCCGGTGCTGGACGATTCGGTGTTGCTGGTGCGTCAGTATCGAATTGCGGTGGGGCGGGACGTGTTGGAGATACCCGCGGGGAAACGGGAAGGCGAGGAAGCCATCGAGCACCGGGCCCGTTGCGAACTCGAGGAAGAAACCGGATACCGCGCCGGCAGACTCGTGCCCGCTGGCTCCATTTATGCCTCGGTTGGCTATTGTTCGGAAGAAATCTTCCTGTTCCTCGCGTTTGATTTAAAGAAGGTGGGCCAGAACCTCGAGTTTGACGAGCAGATTGAGCTGGTGCGCATCCCGTTGGTCGAGATCCCGCAGCGGCTCGCCGCCGGCGAATTCAAAGACTCCAAGACTATAATCGCCCTCCACGCCCTCCTTGCGCACCTCAACTGCTAACCCGTGCCTGGTACTTGCCATAAACAGACAAAAAAACCAACGGCAGGCCGTTTCGCGGCCCGCCGTTGTAGAGACTGGGCTTGGAGGAACCTAATTAGCCGGCATAACCAATCACGATTGCCATTGACTTGCTGACAAAACCGGGTCCAGGATACTTCTCGAATTCGACATGTCCGTCCATGAACAGGATGTTGCAACCGCCGGGGATGTGGTTGAACTGGTCGATCTGCGTGGAAACGAGGTCGGCGAGTATGGCGATTTCGCTCTGGGCTTGGGCGGATGCGGCGGGATTGTTGATGTCGGTGATCATGAACCGCTCG
>JAPLKX010000265.1 GCA_026387845.1 Candidatus Hydrogenedentota bacterium
TGTCGAGCATCCCGAGGATCTCGTGTTCGATCCGTGCAATGAGTTGGACGACGTCGGTGTTTGTCTTGGGTTTTCCCGCGCCGTGCAGTTCTTCGCTGAGCCGTAGCCGGGCGCCTTCGGTGGTGAGTTTTTCGTGCCAGAGAAGGTATTTGATCCGGCGCGCTATCTCGACGTCGCGTTCAGTGTAGAACCGCCTTGCGGCTCGATTCCGCTTTGGTTTCAACTGTGGGAACCGGCTTTCCCATTGCCGCAGGAGATGGGCCGATACGCCCGTCAGTTGGCTCGCCTCGGCGATGGTAAACCGTTTGTTTTCCAGACTTGCCATTTTACCTTATTACGCCGGTTTCTTGCAAACCGGCCAGCTTATTGCAACCGGCGCCGCGTCAAGTTTAACGTGCAGGCGAGACGCCCGCACCACAAATCATCACTTTGCCGGTTCGGGTTCGTCGTAGGCGCCGCGGGGCGTGGTCCAGACCGTGAGGTTGGTGAGGTCTTTTTTGTTGGGAAACAGGACCGCGGCAAGCGCATAGGATGCACAGAACATCAGCAGGTCGCCTATGACGCGCGTGTAGTAGGTGTCAATTGGCTGCAAAATCCATGTAGCCATGCCTTTGGTTGCACCCAGCCGCATCACATCCTCCACCGTGAACAGTTTCATTTCAACCGCGGTCATGTATGCGGTGAAAACCAGCGTGCAGATGATTCCAAACGCCACGGCCCTTCCGTCTCCGCGTTTGGTGAGGAAACCGAGCATGTAGAGCCCGAGCAACCCGGCGGCAAATAGAGACCCGAGCTTGGTTGCCGAATCCTGGAGCGTCTTGCTGTCCGCCCGCATGAGGAGTGCGGCGCCCGCCAGCATAAGCACGGAACTGATAACGGCGATGGTTTTTGCGGCGATGACGTAGTGTTTGTCGGGGCGGCCCTTTGCAACGTGCCGCTTGTAGATGTCGACAACCGAGACCGCGCTGATTGCGTTGATACTGGACGAAAGCGAAGACATCGCCGCGGCGAGTACACCGGCAATGACCAGACCCGCCGCGCCCATGGGCAGGTGATGGATCATGAAGAAGGGCAAGATCTGATCCGCCTTGGCGCCATTGGCGCCGGTGAGCATATCGGCGGCTTCGGGAGACGGATTAAGCTTGAAGTAGACGTAGAGGCTGGTCCCGAGGAACATGAAGAACGCCCAGGTGGGAACGCTGCACAGGCAGCAGATCCAGATGGCTTTGGTGGCTTCTCTGGGATTCTTGGTGGCGACGTATTTTTGAATGACGTTCTGGTTGCTGCTGTACTCGGTCAGCCAGCCAAGCAGTCCCAGCAGGAGCATCATCGTGACCGTTTTATCGGTGAGGCTGAGGCCGAGCGGGGCGTGTTTCAACGTCTTTGTTGTCATGTCGAGGTCACCCAGCATGAACTTGCCGTCGGCGGCCGCGGTCGAGATGATGGTCCCGAGCCCGCCGTCGATCCTCCAGATAATCAGGCCCAGGCATAGGAATCCACCCCCCCATAGCAGGAACGATTGGATGAAGTCGGTCCAGATGACCGCTTCGATCCCCCCGGTGATCGTGTAGAAGGAGGTGACCACGCCGCCCAGCAGGATGCACAGGTACGGGTCGAGCCCGGTCATTTCGTGCACAAGCAGGGACACGAGGAACAGCACCAGGCTCAGCCGCAGAAACTGGCCCGCGATAAATGCCACGGCCGCGTATGCCCGGACCCCCGGCCCAAACCGGCCTTCCAGATACTCGAACGCGGACGTGACGTTGGCGCGCCTGCAAAACGGCAGGAAAACCTTTGAGGCTATGTATATGCCGATGGGCAGCATCAGGCACGGGAGCAGGCGGAGGTAGGCCGTCTTATAGGCGTCGGCCGGGTACGCGACAAACGTGACGGAGCTGATAGACGTGGCAAACATCGACAGCCCGACCAGCCAGCCGGGGAACGACCTGTTGCCCACAAAGTAGCCTTCGGTCGTTTTGCTGCGCCTCGAGCAGATCGGACCGATTGCGGCCATCCCGATGAAATAGATAACGAGAATAATGATGTCCAAAGTCGAAATGCGCATGTCCGTCTCCTCGTTTGGGCAGCCTGCTAAAGCTACCATGTATGAGGTCCGGGATCAAGCTGGAAAGGGCAACCAGAATCCGCACGTAAGGCTCTTTCACCTCGAAGCGAGTTTTTGATTGGGCTTGTAAAGGCAGGCCATTCCGCCATCCCGGGGTCTTGGTGTGAACACGGTGGGTCTCTTGATGCGACGCAGCGAGACCGCAAGCGGCAAGATGCCGCTTCGACATTGGCCGCAAACGTAGACGCGGCATCTACATTGGCCGCAAACGTAGACGCGGCATCTTGCCGCGTTTCTTACGTGCGGATCCGGGGGCAAGCAAGCTTGCGCACCCCAATCTTTCCGCGTATTGTTTCCGATGGGAGGTAGCCGGGATGGAGAGGCATCTGCTGGGCGTGATCGACTGGGCGGTTATTGGCGCCTATTTTCTGCTCACGTTCGTGGTGGCGTGGTGGAGTGCGCGGCAGGAGAAAACCCGGCAAAGCCCGGCAGGCTACTTTTTGGCAGGCCGCAACGTGGGCTGGTTCGTGATCGGCGCCTCGATGTTTGCCTCGAACATCGGCTCGGAACACCTGGTCGGGCTTGCCGGAACGGGCGCGGCCAGCGGTGTTGCGGTGGGCCAGTTCGAGGTGCAGGCGTCCATCATGATCCTGGTGCTGGCGTGGGTGTTTATCCCGTTCTACCTCAAGAGCGGCGTATACACGATGCCCGAGTTCATGGAGAGGCGGTATGGCCCGGCGGCCCGGTGGTACTTGGCCATAGTCTCGATTATTGGCTACGTGCTGACGAAGATTTCGGTAACGATTTTCGCCGGCGCAATCGTATTTGAGACGCTCATGGGCGTCCAGTTCTGGACCGGCGCCCTGATCGTGGTCATCGCCACCGGCATTTACACCATTTTCGGCGGGATGCGGGCCGTCTTGTACACGGACATGTTTCAGATGTTCGTGCTGATCGGCGGTTCTGTGGTGGTCACCGTGATGGGCCTCGGCGCAATCGGCGGGTGGCAAAACCTACGCGACGTGGCGGGCGCCGGCTTTTTCAGCATGTGGCATCCCATCACGGATCCGAATTTTCCGTGGACGGGCATCCTGTTTGGCGCGCCCATCATCGGAATTTGGTATTGGTGCACGGACCAGTTTATCGTTCAGCGCGTGTTAAGCGCGCCGGATGTGACGCAGGCCCGCGGCGGCGCGATTTTTGCCGGGTTCCTGAAGCAGTTGCCGCTGTTTATCTTTGTCATTCCCGGCGTGATCGCCTACGGGCTTGTCCAGACAGGCCGGCTCCAACTCGAGAAGCCAGACCAGGCGTTGCCCGCCCTGGTCGGCGCGCTGCTCCCCATAGGCATGCGCGGCCTCGTGGTTGGCGGCCTGCTGGCGGCGCTGATGAGCTCGCTGTCCTCGGTGTTTAACTCGTGCTCGACCCTGGTGACGTGGGACATCTACCGCAAGCTCCACCCCACCGCCTCGGAACGCCACCTCGTGTTGGTGGGCGAGATCTCGACCACGGCGATGGTAGCTCTCGGGCTGCTTTGGATTCCGCTGATGAAACTGATCTCCGGGCAGATCTACCAGTACCTCCAGAGCGTCCAGGCGTATATCAGCCCGCCGATCACCGCCGTATTCCTCCTCGGCGTGTTCTGGAAGCGCATCAACGCGCAGGGAGCCATAACCACGCTGGTGACCGGATTCTTGCTGGGCATGCTGCGGCTGGTGGCCGAACTCCTCAAGTCGCGGCTGTCACCGGACGGCTGGCTCTACAATTATGCAAGCGTCAATTTCCTCCACTTCTCGATAGGCCTGTTCGTGATTTGTTGCGCCACCCTCGTACTGGTCAGCCTGGCCACGCCCAGACAGCCCCTCGGACAACTACACAACCTCACGTTTCAGACCGTCGCCGCAAATCCTCTCATGAAAGAAAACGTGCGGGTGCGCGTGTTGCATGTGGGGCTTTCGCTGGTGATCCTGGGCATCATCGGGGCGGTGTGGGCGTATTTCAGCGGACTTTCTTTCTGACCGGACAACAGATTTACAGGATTGAAAGCTCCCTCATCTCTTTCGTCCCTTATGTCCTTTACGTCCCTTATGTCCCTTCCGCCAAGGCGCCAGGCGCGGCTTTTAGCGGGTTACGAGAAGCGTGTTTATCCCACTTCACGTGAAGAGCCATTATTCGCTTCCGTCCTCTTGATCCAGAGACGGCCGCGCGCCGGCAGGTCGATTTTGATTCCCTGATTCTCGACTGCGATGGGTTCGCCGGTGATCGCGTTGTTGAGTTGGGGCGAATTGGCAAAATGCATCGTGGCTTCGACGGCGTGCTCGTTATAGTTCTGAATCAGCCAGCCCGTCCGCCCCAACTGCTGGCACGTCACCCGCGTCGGGGCGCGCAGTTGCCAATCGCGGCCGCCCATCAGTTCCGCCCGGATCACGTCCGCCCATTCCTGGGGCAAATTCAGCAGCCCCAGCGGGCGCGGCGACAACAGGACTTCGCCCACGGCATCGAAATCCGCCTGGGAGAACGTGCGCGTGTTCAGCACGGAGACGCGCGCGCCGTTCACTGAGAACGAGGTGAGAAACGGCACGTTGTGATCGCCCACAGCCGCTTCAAGCAACACCTCCGCGCCGGCAACTTTAAGATCAGCCGCGAGGTCAAGGCCGTTTTCGACTGCCACTTGGTTCACACCGACAGGCGCCGTCGTCGCCTTCAGCGGCTGCAACACCACGGGCGCCGCAAGCCCCGCCAGCTTCGCCATAGCCGCCGGGTCGGGCGATCTCGCAATGAAACCCGGCGTCATGATGATGTGACGGCCAGGGACCAACTCGGGTGCAATTAACTCCATGATCTGCGGATTCGCTGCCGCTTGTGTAGGCAGGAAAATGGTGCCCACATCGGCGGGAAAGATGGGCGACGGCTCGAGCGAGACGCCGAGCATCCCGATAAAGTCCATGAGGTACAGGTCGTCACCGGCGTCGGAGTTGGGCGGCTTGTATCCCAGCGTGCCGCCAACAGGATTGACGCGGACCGCCGCCGCCAAATCAGCCAGCGCCGTGAACTCGTGCTGGAGGCGAGCGTGGTCGGGATGGCCTTTGACCACGTCGCCCAGGCTAAAGAAGATGAGTTCCGGCGCGCCCGCAACAACCGACTGCCACGCCTGATCGATAAAGTCGTGTTCGACGCAGTCGCCGTAGTCGAACCACGCCCCGCCAATCTTCCCGTAAGACTTACGGGCGATCCATCTGTAGTTTATGAAGCCTTCGTACGGCTGGACGAACCCATAGCGCTGCGTCGTGGCCCCGCGCGTCTCCGTGCCGACACGGACACCGTCAAACAGTTCCGGCTCCCGCTCCACGTCGTAGCCATACACGTGGAACAGGTCGTACCACTGCGGGAACTTGATGACCATCTGAATCGACGGATTCACCTCTTTTGCAGGGCCGATCAAGACGTCTTTGGCAACCTGCACCATGAGATCCCTGCGATATTGCGACCACGTGCGGTCGCCGCGCGCCGCGTTCGAGATCTCGCTGGTGTCGCCGGTGCAAAGAAAATCATCAACAATGAACGTGTCGAACAGCGGCGCAGACTGCCGGACAACCTGTTCGAGCGCCCGGCGCGTCTCAGGGGCCTCGAAATTGAACCAGTGCAAACCTTCATTCGACGCGACTCCGAACCCTTTGCCGGGAACCGTGGCAATACCGCCCGCAACCGAAACATCGTTGTCCCGGAAAAAGTCTCTTACACTGATCAGTTTTTCCGGCGGCACAACCAGACCGCCGCGATAGACCTCAATGTAGATTGTGCTTATTCCTAACCGCCGCATGGCGTCGAGTGCGTCGTCGCGTGCCGACTTCCTATCGGCCAGTCTTATGACGGAGTCGGCCGTGGCATAGACGCTGAAGCGGAGGTCGCCGGCCCGCTGCCGCGCGACCTCAAGCAGCGGATAGGATTCGGCCGCGGCGGCGACGCCCGTGAGCGTCATGACGAAGCAGAGCAGGAAACTTCTAAACATTCGCGTGTCCTTTCCCAGGGATTTCGCATGCACATGATAAAGACAATGGAGAAGCAAGGCAACATCGAGTAGACACTGTAGACTTCGTGGACAGAGTGGACAGAGTGGACGCAACGGCCCGGATCCGCACGTAAGAAACGCGGCAAGATGCCGCGTCTACGTTTGCGGCCAATGTAGAAGCGGCATCTTGCCGCTTGCGGTCTCGCTGCGTCGCATCAAGAGACCCACCGTGTTCACACCAAGACCCCGGGATGGCG
>JAPLKX010000108.1 GCA_026387845.1 Candidatus Hydrogenedentota bacterium
TACCGGCTGGCGCGCTGGCCGGTTTGTTGGGCGATACCATCAGGTGTAGCGTCTGCGGGGCGCCAGAGGGAGATCTCTACGAGATCGGCGATGATGATGAAGGCCGGGTAGTGCTCCATCACAGCTATACTGATCTGCAGACGCCGGAGGTTCGGGAGCCAGCGCCAGAGGACGAGGTCGGCGAAAAGCATGGAGAGACATTCGCGGTTGTTCCGCAGAACTTCTTTAATGAGAGTCTTGCCCCGAACATGCCGGGGCTAAGCTGGTCTTGGGGTCAGGGCTTCGGGCTGGAAGACGGCGTAGGCGGCCAAGGCGCCTCTCCTTCAGGTATGGGACAAAACCTGGGCTTTGGGAATACAGGGGGCGGCGTAAGCGCGGAAGGCACGAGTGGGGGCGACGCCGGCGCGTCGGGAGGTGGCGAATGAGGCAAATTCTGAAGAGGATCATCCAAAGAGATATCCGAGGTCGTGTGCTTCATGCATATGCGGAACTCACGGTAGAAAACGGCGGCAACATTAGCTTCCTCAGTCTCGATGTTCTCGACAAATGCGACAGTTGCGCCCGCCCCCTCAAAGCCGATGATGCAAGAGGCCTATGCCACATCTGTGGTTGCCAGACCTGTTCCTGCGCCGTCGCCTGCGCCGTTTGCTCACGAAACCTCTGCAGGAACTGCCGGCGCGGGATTATAGGGGGACAGATCAAGTTCACCGTTTGCCCGGTCTGCCTGCCGCAGGCCCAGCGATGTGCGGCATTGGCACAGGAACTCGCGATCGAGAACGCGAGGGCGCAGTTACTTCACTCCTCTCTCCTGGACAGACTACCAGGGATTGGACTGGTGCGGCAGCTGGCCGAACTCCAAATCCTCGGCAAGCTCAATGAGCTTGGCCGCGAGATGGAACGACGATGAGCTGGCGCCAGGTAATAGAGGGCTGTAGCTTCGAACTAGTGGCAAAGGCGGATCGCCTTGCCCTCGATATCTGGTGGAATTCGGAACAAAACATCGAACTCCACACACTGGACCTGGGTCGCGGCCTCATATTGCGCGGCACAAAGACGTATTTCGTCAAGGCACTGTCCGAGGAAGGGGAACTCCTTGCCCGGGACATAGAGCCTTTTCACGAATGGCTTGAGACGCACTTCTCCAATGTAAGGATGAGTCTCACCTACCTTCGCGACATATCGCGCTCTTTAGCCATCCAGCGCATTCGGGAAAAGGGATTCCGGGAAACCAGGTCCGACGACGTTCTGGAACACGGATAGGAGCGTCTGTCGCGGATCGAGGCCGAGTTCGAAAAGAAGCGTACCAGAATCAACGAGTGCAGGGCGCTGAAACGCATCGAGGCCATGTCGTCATTGACCACGCCAACAATAGGGGAACTACTCCGCGATGAAGAGGGGCAACTCGCTCAGGAAGCGGCCTTGTTGGCAGACGAGGGGAAGACGCTTAAGAGGGACCTGGACGTAGCGAAAGGGCTCGTCGAGCAGTATCAAAGAAACGCATCGGCAGTCTCCGTTACCTTCTCGGTCGCAACGGAAGCCAACTGGGTTCATAGCGATGCGGAGCTTCGGGACGCGATCGCTGCTGTGCGCAAGGAATTGTGGGATATCCATAGGTTCCAGATTTGCCAGACGCTCAGTGGCGGGCGACTGCGAGTACCGATTGAGGAATCGACAGACCCCGCTATGGATTTGCTTGGCCTGTGGGCTGGCGGATACCCGAATCCGGCGACTCTCGAGCGATGGGGACAATCTTTTGACGACTTTCGCCGGAAGATCCAACCTCGATTCATGGCCCTGCCGGTGCGGGATGTGGTGATATCCGGCGCAGTCAAGGACCAGAAGAAGCTGGTGCTTCCGCGCGTAATCCGGGCCTTTCTGGAACAGTTGCCAAGGTGCCAAGGGCCGTCTGCCGGCCTGTCAGACCTGCCCACGGAAGGTGACTTCGTGGGGCTTGTCATGGACGGCGCCGCGCGTACACGAACCGCCTTCCTACTTCCGCGGAATCCCGGCCACATACTGGCGAGCGGAACGACGCGCGTAGGGAAAACATGCACCGCCCGTGTGATTGTGGAGAACTTTCTGCTGCGCAAGGTCAAGGTGATCATCATTGACCCGACACGGCAATGGTGCGGCATCTCCAGGCCTACCGGAGATGAGATGATGCTCCAGCGGCTAGAACATTTCGGGATAGGTCGCAAGAACGCTTCCGGATTTCCCGTTCGCTTGTTCGTTCCCGCCCTGGGGATCGAACTGCCCAGCAACCCTGAGGAACTCACGGGTCAATCCCTGGTGGTTTCCCTAAAGGGTCTTGGGGATACGGAACGGTGCCGCAACGCGGCACACGTTCTGAACGCCGTCAACGATTGCATGATGGCCGAAAGTAACCAAGTGATACTCGTGGTCGGGATCGAGGAGGCACACAGCTTCCTGCCGGGTAATGTAGTGGGTAACGAGGCGGAGGAGGCTGCGAAAGAAGTCAGGACCTTGCTGACCAGGATAGCACGCGAAAAGCTGAAATACGGCGTATGCCTACTCCTGGTAAGCCAGTCGCTAGCCGATTTCCACCGGGAGGCGCGCATCGTCCGGGAGATGGTAAACACACGCATTTTCATGCGCCTGAAGGACCCCACCGAAACTGCGCTTGTTGAGCGATATGTCTCAAGAGAGGCCGCGGAAATAGTGAAGAACCTGCGTGTCGGGGAGGCCTCGTGCACAGCGCCGTGGTCCCGGCCACCAAGGTGCTGATCAGGCCGCCACTTTCGGATGTGGGAGAGCTCTCGGATGAAGAACTCCGCGAGGTCTGTTCCGGCCGAGTAGCTTTCCGAACGCTGAACTCCGAGATTTTGACTCAAGATGAAAGGACCGCGGTCAACCTTGTAAGGGAACACTATGTGCGTAACAGGAGTCCCCTTTCCGCACAGGAGCTCAGCGAGCGGACAGGCATTCGGGGTGGTTCACGGCAGCGGCTAATAGACGCACTTGAATCTAAGGGCCTCATCAGAAAAGTGCAGATCCGGAAGACGGGCCAGGGACGACCGTCCTGCGGGCTCGTCCCCGATGGACCCGGCCTTTGCGGGCTGGACAAAAAGCCGGAATAAACGCAAACAATCGGAAGAAAAGCGGAAAGAACGGCAGGATTAAGCACCTCCTGGAAAGAATGGCTTGTCCGAACGTCTTGTTCCGAAAGGACTTGCGGTTCTCATTTTATGCCACGGCGTACAATTCGGCCACGGTGGGAAGTAGGGTGTCACTTAGAATAGACATTGCAAAGGGAATCAGACGACGATTGGAGACTCCAGTTGTCGAGATTCCAGCGAGAGACGCTCAGGAGGAGCGGCAAATGGAAGACGTAGAGACAACAGAGAATGAAGGTCCCGCGGCCGTGGTAGGGGTAGAGACCACGCCGATATCCACCGCTAGGGAAAGCGGGCAACTCATTGAGGTCCTTGCCAACCTGCCGGAGAAGGCGATTCTGGACGAGAAACGGCTGGCGTCCATTCTGGGCGTAACGCCGCGGACCGTGCGCCGCATGGTCGTCCGGTTCGAGCTGCCGCCGCCGGTACGGCTCGCCGGACGATCTGTATGGATGGTCGGACACATACTGGCCCACATCCAAGCCGCTGCCGAGCACGCCTTGGATGACGCCGAACGGCAGGCGCGAAGACTCCGAAACCTAAGGCCTTGATTTTTGCGTAACTAGAAATTATAATAGCGGGATGGAGAAGCAGCTCAAGCGCAGGAGGGGGCGGCCCCCAAAGAAGCCTTCGGAGAAGCAATCGGAGTGTATCATGGTAAGGGTAACCAAGGCTGAGCGCAGGGTGCTCGAGGAAGAGGCGGCGCGGCAGCAGGTCCCGCTTGCTGCATTGCTGATACGACCTTGGCGCGATCGCGTCAAAGAGAGGCGGTGACGTATGGCTTACGTTTACCAAAGCAAGAACAAGAATGGAAGCGTGCACCGTCGCTGGCGATTCCAGTTTACGGACTACATGGGACATCGCCGGACGGGCACAGGGACCACGTCGAAGTGTGAAACTAGAAAGCTCGCCGAGAGAGTGCAGGCCGAACACGACGAGATCCGCAAGGGGTACCGTCCGGTTCCGCATCCGTGGGACAAGCACCGTAGCCGTGAAGTCAGCGAAGTGGCCGGGGAATACCTCGCTTGGGGAAAATCCCAGGGGGGTCGTAACGGCAGACCCTGGGGTGCTGGACACGCCCGCATGCGAGAGTCCCTAATAACGTGGTGGCAGGAATGCCTTGATCTGAAAACCCTAGCCGATCTCGACGGGGTCCTGCCTCGTGTCGAGAAGGTATTGCGCGAGCTTAAGGAGAAGAAACGTTCAGGGAAGACGCTTACCAACTATGCGGAATGTCTCAGAGGCTTCGGTAACTGGTGCGCGACCCGGGGTTATCTGGGCGAGGATCCCCTGAAGGGGCTTGCCGCGTTCGACGCTACACCCCGGACGAAGCGTCGTGCACTGACGAAAGACGAATTGTGCCGGCTCTTGAATGCCGCCCCAGAGCACCGTCGGCTGCTTTACAGTGTGGCAGTATGTTCGGGATTGCGGGCCGGCGAGCTGCGGGCCCTGACGACAAATGATTTGGATACGGTCAATCACGGTTTGCGCCTTCATGCCGAGTGGACGAAAAACCGGAAAACCGGCTTCCAACCATTGCCGGCGAGTCTTGTTGAGAGTCTAAGTGAATTCGCCCGTTCTGGGGTCGCGAAGAAACTCTACGAAAAGCTCCCTCCTGTCGATAACCCTAAGACACTCCATCCGGATAACCCATTGCTGTTTGTTTCGCGAGACCCGACTAGGCCGCTATACACCGACTTGGCCGCGGCCGACATTCTACAGTGCACTGCTGAAGGGAAGGTTGATTTCCACGCCCTGCGCGTCGCGTTCATCACTTTCGTCATCGAGGCCGGGGCGACGGTGAAAGAAGCGCAGGTTCTTGCGCGACATGTGACTCCGAACCTAACGCTGGACCTATACGCACGTATCCGGGAAAGCCGTCTGATCGAGGTCGCACAGGCGTTGGGTCACAACATCCTTCCTGCGGGGAACATAACAGGAGCACAACGGAGAACGGGCACTCGTGTAAGTGCCCGTTC
>JAPLKX010000568.1 GCA_026387845.1 Candidatus Hydrogenedentota bacterium
ACGGCACCAGGTGAAACTGCTGGAACACAAATCCGATCGTCGTACCCCGAAACCGCGCACGCATTTCCGACGACAGCCCGTACGGGTTCTTGCCGTCGACGCTCACCGATCCCGAGGTCGGCATCAGCAACGCACCCACCGACAGCAGCAGCGTTGTCTTGCCGCAGCCGCTCGGGCCCTGCACCGCCACAAACTCGCCCGCCTTTACCGCCATCGATACGTTCTCAAGCGCAACGACCTTGTTGCCGCGGCCCGAGTAGGTTTTGCACAGGTTCTTGACTTCGATCATTCCCGCTACTCCTCGCGCAGGATCACGGCAGGGTCCTGTTGGGCCGCGACGAGCGCCGGCAGCCAGCTCGCCACGCACGCCAGCAACGGCGCCAGCACCAGCACAAACGCCAGCAGGCGCCAGTCAAACAATCCCATCGCCGACGCCGCCGTCATTGGCACGCCTTCCGCGGCAGCGCACGCAATATGCCGATCTCGCCACGGCGCTCCCGCACGTTGCCCCACGCCAGCAACCCGATCCACACCGTCGCCGCAACTATCGCCAGCGGTACCAGCCACGACGCAAACGCCTCCCGCTCCTTGCCCAGCCGGCTGTGGTATTCCGTCTCTTTTTCGATGGTTTCCTGGCTCAGCGTGGCCACGCGGAATCGCGCATCGAGCCGGATCAACGCTTCCGGAATTCGGTGAATCACCTGCGTCTCGGGCAGGATCGCCCCGATTTGTTTGGTAATCAGTTCGAGATCGCCTTTCGCGCACAGGCAACTCAACGCCAGTATCGCGTTAATCTGCCCCGGTTTTTTCAGCAGTTCCTGCGCCTGCGCCATGTGCATCCACACGCTCACGTCGTCCGTGTTGCCCCGCTCCTCGTGTACCTCGGACACCGTGAACGGCGCGCCACGCAGCGTCACCGCGTCCCCCGCCTTGATGCCCAGTTTCCGCGCCAAGGCATAACCCACCCGCAGCTTGCCCTGCTCGACCGGGTCGAGCATCGGCTCTTTCAGGTTGCTGTGCTTGTGCGGCACCTCGCCCCGAACCCCAATCAGGATGACCGGGCAGTTGTCTCGTTCCGGCCACGCGATCTTCTCGTAAAGCTGCGGCAGCACGTGCTGGATCGTGGCGATCTCCGAGTTGCACAAACGGCTTACCAGGTCCTCCGGCATCAACTTCTTTGCAAACCCGTTCGTCCAGAATTCGCTGAGATCCTCGTCCGAACTCAGGATCACCACGTTGTAACCCATCGTTTTCATCATCTTGCGGTAATCATCCTGCGCAAGCGCCATCATCGCCGCCGTCTCCTGCTGCTTTTGTGCGTTCAGTTCCGCTACGCGAGCCCCGTGCGCACGCAACAGCGTCATCACACCCGTCAGGCAACCCACCGCCACCAGCACCGCGATTACGCCAAGCAAGAAATCACCCTTCCGATACGCGATCTCCCGGAAAACCAGCCGCCAGACATTCATAGTTTGTTTCCCGCGTTCTTGCTCACTCGCAGCCGCCGCGACAACACAACACTCGCAACGCCAACCAACACCACTACGCCCGATACCGCCGCCGCAACGTTCCGCACTACCGCCGTATTCGCCGCTCGATCCTGCGGAATCGACGCCCGGCTTGCCAGCGCCGTACCGGGCAGCGGCGGCAGATCAATTCTGCCGGCCAGTTTAACACCCCCGGCCCCCGACTCCCAATCCGCATCGAGCAGCAGGTCAAATCCCGGGTTGTCGCTCTTGATCTCGCACGCGCACGGGCCCACGATAAACACACACGCCTTCATGATCATCTCCGGACAGATCCCCGGCCCCACCAGCGCGTACAACACACGACCCCGCCCAAAAACAGGAAACGCCACAGGCTCTGCCGTCTGTGCCAGGTCCGGCTCGCTACCCAGCAACATCCGCAACAGCACCGCCTCCGCATCATCGGCCCGACTCACTTCCAGCATTGAAAACTCGACGCGCAGGTTCGCAACGTTGGGCGCGCCCGGCGCGTCCAGCACCGGTTCGCCCGCCAGGTCCGGCAGGCGCAGCGTCCGGTTCGCCACCGCGATCTGCTCGCCTAAAACGGCCGCCACCGCCTGATCCTTTGCCCGATCTCCGCATTTCACCAGCAACCACACCGCCGACTGGCCATCCAGCAGGCGACGCACCAGTTCACGCCGCACCGGCGAGTCCAGCAGCGCCGCCGCATCCAGCGCCTCAACGCCGCCCTCCATCGCCGGCGCGCCCGCCACCCCCGCCGGATACAAAAGTTCAAACCGCCCCCCGTGACCCCCCTCACGCGCCTCTTCTTCCTCAACGATCAGGTTCGCCGACTTACACTGCCGCAGCGGATCCAACCCTCGGGCTTCATCGCCGGCATCAACCACCCGCAACACGTACGGCTCCGCCGCCCACCGCTCCAGCGCCCAACGATACACCGGCACACTGCAAGCCTCCGCCGCGCCAGCCGCAAACAGCACCACGACGGCAGCAAACAGACAATGCCACATCCCTCCATGTTTGTCCGTACTACTATCCATCAACTCCCGCCATTTTTTCGTAGAAATTCAGTGGGACTTGTACGAGCCTCTGGATGCAACGCGGTGGGGTCGAGCTCCTGCTCGACCGCGGCTCCAACACGCGGACCTGAGCCTGCAAAGCACCGCCTCCGCCGCCACCCGGTCGCGCGGGAGCGCGACCCCACCGGCGAGCCCACTGAAGATACAGTCGTTCGGTTGCGGCTCCGCCGCCCTAAGTCCGTCCGTGCTCGTCAGTGTTCGTCCGTGCCGCTCATTCCTGCACGATCTCCACGCCGCTAAGCACCGGCTCCAGCCCGCTCTTCGGCTCGAGCGCGATCTCGATCGCATCTTTCACCGGCACGCCTTTGAACTCTTTCACGACGCCCCGCATGGCGCCGCCCGCCTCGCCCGCAACATCAAAACCCGTCAGCACCGTCTTGCCCTGCAGCGCCACGTCGAACACGCGCCCGCCTTTTTCAGCCGCGCCCGGTTCCGCAAAATAAAGCCGCACCGTGCACGGCCACGCCTTCTTCGCCCCCTCCTCGACCGTCACCCGCACGCGCCGCAGGCCTTCCGCGCCCGACGCCACCACCCACGCCGGCCCGGCTCCGCTCATCCTCAGCGAGTGATACCGGTACCAACGCGGTTCTGCCGGCTCGATCGCCACGACTACCTCCGGCGACTTGCCGCCCACGCTCGGGTAATCCAGCCACAGCGTCCCGCCCTCGTCGCGCCGGTCGCCGGGCGCGCCAAAATTGAGTCCGACCCGTTTGATTCGACCATGCCCGGAGTTGAACGCGTTGTACGTCCACATTTCCGTCTGCGGCGTGTAAATGAACGCCAGCGACGTCTGGTTTTGATAGCTGCACGTGCACGTCCGCGTATAATCGGGCGCGTTCAGCACGCCGTTGGCCGCGATCAGATTCGACGTGCACCCCGACTTGAACCCGCCCAGGTTGCCCGTACCCCCGTCGCCCCTCAGATCGAAAAAGCCCGCAGCCGCCGATCTGAACGTCACCAGGTTCTGGCATGCGACCGCGCTGTTGCAGCCGTACTGCCGGTTCCAGTTCATGTCGACCCGCTCGCCCGTCAACGGGTTCTGACGCTCGAGGCTCTCGCCCGTCAGCAGGCTGAAAAACTTCTCCTGCGCGATGATCGTGTCGCCGTGAAGCAGGCACGGCCCGTTGTAATTCACTTGCCGGTCCCACACCACCTTGCCGTCCCCCGCTTTATACGCGATCATCCGGTCGTTCGCCTCATCCTTGAGCATATCGCGCGACGCACGCCCCGCCTGCAGCAGAAGGTCGTGCTCGGCCGAATACCCGAGCCACGTCCCGAAAACGTCCTTGTCCGTTCGCCAGATTTCTTGTCCCGTCTTTATGTCCAGCGCCAGCAGCTTGCCTTGCTCGGGCAGTGTGATCCCCCGCCGCGCGAGCCGTTCTCGGTACTCGCTCGTCACGTTGTCGATGCAGAACACTTTTCCCGCGCCCAACGAGATCGCGTTATGCCGGAAGGCCGCGTCCGCGGGCCGCGTCCACATCGGTTCGCCCGTATGACGGTTCAACGCCACGATCCGCTTGCTCGCCACCGCGTTCCACGTCTCGCCCTTGATCTCCTCGTCGTACCGCATCGGACCCGATCCCGCCACCAGCACATCTTCATAAACGCCGATGTAGCCGAAATCCGGCTTCTCGGCCCCGTCCGCCGCCGGCAGCCCAAATTCCGACATCACCTTCCCCGTCGCCGGATCGAGCCGCAGGCATTTGTCTCCGTACGCGACATAAACACCATCCAATACAGACACGAAGTTGCTGCCCAACGCGTTCGCCCCGGGCTGGTGGCTCGTATTGTCGTACGCTTTGCCAATCTCCGGGAGCGCCACCTGCCAAAGCACCCGGCCCGTGTACACATCCATTGCCCGGATCATGTCCGGCCCCTCGATAAACAGCCGGCCGCCCACCACCTGCTCCGACGGCCCATGCCCGTGGCGCGGCAATATGTCCTTGTTCGACGACCCGCCGAACCACAGCAGGCCCAGCGGCGCGCGCACCAGCGTATCCTTCGACACCACGCTGTTCGCGGAGTCCGCGTACTGCTGCGTCCAATCGCCCGCGCCCGGCAACGGCCCCGCGCGACGAAGCAACGCCACCCCGTCTTTAACCTCAAGCTCGGCGCCCGGCAACGCCGCCTCTTTGACCGTCTTCTCGAGTGCCGCCGCCACTTCGGGCTCTACCTTTATGCTCGCCTCGCCGCCATACGGCCGCAACCGCTCGTACAGCGCCGCAACTTGCTCCTTACTCGACGCCCACTCGACTTTCGCGTCCAGCACCGTCGCCCGGCTCGCGAAATATGGCGGCAGATCATTCAGATCCGCCTCCAACACGGCCACTTTCGCTCCGTACAGCCACGACTCATCCAGCGATCGCCGCGCCGCCGCAACGTTCTCAGCCGAAGGCTCCACTGCCACCACGTGAAGATCCTTGGAGCCCGCTGTCATCGAGCCCGACCCCTTCCCGATTACCAGTTTGTATCCTTCCGGCGCGCCTTCAGCCGGCTCGACGCGTGTGTTTACGGCCTTGGCGGCCTTGTCAGGCGCCGCCCACTTCTTCGCCGCCTGCTTTTTCTCCCCAAAACAGTAGATGCTCCCCTCCAGCGTCGACACGTACAGCCGCCCGTTTGCCGCCGCCAGCCGCGCGCCCCGCTCGCCCTCCAGATTGTTCTCCCACGCCAATTCCGGCGCCTTCTTGCCTCGCGGAATGTCTATCGCAAACACGCCGCCGGCTCCGCACCCGTAAAGCCGGTCGCCCGCCTGGATCACGTCCGTCGCTTTCCCGTCAATACGCCACAACTCCGGGGATTCCCACTTCCACCGCGTTTGTTTCTTGTTGTCCTCATAGCTCGCGGCCTTCATCGCGGCGAAATCGTACCCCACAACCTGTCCCTTCCTGATTCCCGCGATCAACCCGCCGCTCATCACCACGGGCGACGGAAAACTCCCCAGGTTCTGCCCGTCCTCCAGCCGGTACAAAGCGCCGGGGTTCACAAAAAAATCGCCCAACACGCTCACCCGATAGTCGCCGAACCGGTTGTTCGGATCCATCTCGAAATAAAGCCGTTTCCCCGTCTTTTTGTCGAAACACGCCGGGGCCGTCCGCCCGTTCGGCACCAGCAACTTGTCGCCGGCCACCGCCAGGTAACCCTGCGGCGCGATCCCCGAGAACGCGGGGCTGTGATGGGGCTGCAGCATAAAGGTAACGTCGCAGTTGTCGTTTATCCACACCACGGCGCCCGTCTTCGCATCGAGCGCGTAAACGCTCACCCCTTCAAACGGCCAGATGCCCGCCGCAAAATACACCGTCCCCTCCGCCACAACCGGCGCCCCACGAACCGGCCACACCGAAATCATACGCGTGTTGCCGATCACCTTCCGGTCCGACAACGCCGCGCGAAACCGCCATTTCTCCGCACCCGTCGCCCCATCCAGGCAGTACACGTACCCGTCGTCCGATCCCGCGTACACCAACCCCTCCGCAACCGCCGGCGCAAAACGAACCGGACCGCCCGTGAAAAACTTCCACTTCTCCTCGCCCGTCACCGCGTCAAACGCCATAACCGAGTCGGTCTGCGGCGATCCTACGTAGACGTGCCGCCCCGCAACAATCGGCTCGTAAGCAATGTCGAACTCGAGCCGCTCATCGTCCGGCCATGCCCGCTCGCATGGTGGAAGGTCGCGCACCCACTGCACATGCAGTTTCTTCGGCAGTTTTTCCGGCGTCGCCCCCGTATGCCCCGCGTCATAACGCCAGCACGGCCAATCCTCACCCCCCGCTTGCACCACAAACAACAGTCCTGCCAACACCAACCACATTCTGCGAATCACAGCTTCAACTCCTCTTCCACTGCGCACTCTATGAACCATAAACGAAAAGACAGGTGAAAGTCACCTGTCTC
>JAPLKX010000645.1 GCA_026387845.1 Candidatus Hydrogenedentota bacterium
GGCTGAACCAACCCGTCAACATGAACAGATTGCCCGCTGACTCCTGGGTGCAACCTGCCTCCCCGATCAAATATTTCTTAAAAAAAGTCATATAAATGATGTAAGAAAACCCGAATGCCATGTAAACCAGCCCCACCTGCCACACCACCCACGACCGGTACACACGGCCCCATTGCAGGCCCGATTTTTTCGCCGCCGCCGCAGGCGGCGCCGCCACCCGGCCGTCCCCGCCCAGCGGCGCAAGCCCCATCGCCCCCGGCGAATTGCGCAACAGCACCGCCGCAAGCACCGCGATCGCCAGCGCCGTCAGGCCGAACAAGCCCCACGTGACCCGCCACCCGTCCTCGCCAAACCGCGTCAGAATCCGCGGCACGACCGGCCCAACCACGATCAGCGCCACCGATGAGCCCGCCACACCGATCCCCGCAGCCAGCCCACGCCGACGCGGCCCAAACCACGCCGGCAACAGCGCCATCACCGGCACGTTGCTCGCACCGCTGCCCAGCCCCGTCAATGCCCGAAACAGCCCCGCCGCCAGAAACGTCTGGGCCGCGCCCGTCAGCAGCATACCCAGCCCCACAACCGCCATACCCCCCGCGATCACCACCCGCGGCCCGAATTTAGCCGCCAAGGCGCCCCCAAAAAGCGCCAATAGAAGGTAGCCGAACAGGTTCGCCGTCGCCAGCACCCCCGCCTCGCTGTTGTCCAGCCCAAGCCCACGCTGCATTTCCGGAAGCACCGCCGCATAACCAAACCGCGCCAGGCCCAACGCGCCAAACACCACCACCGTCGCTGTTACGAGCACCACCCACGCATAATGAACTCGCATCTCAACTCCTATCCAGCAACAAACTGACAAATCGCACCCGTGGACGCGGCGTCCCCGCCGCGTCACGTCCCTTGCGCTGCCGGCTACTTTACCCAGAACCGCCGTCCCCCCACAAATCGCACTACGCCATGGGATTATCGTGAAAAGTTGACACCGCACCCCGTCTTTTGGCAGAGTCTTTGGCACGCGCGCGGGGACGGACCGGACGAATTACGAATTACGAATTACGAATTACGAATGATCTCGTCTATTTTCCAACGCAAAAACCTGCAACGGAGGGTCAAGTGATGAACAGAACACTTTCAGCAGTACTCGTTTTAACGGTGGTTGCTGGGGCAGTATGTTTCTCGCCGGTGTGCGCGGCCGCCGATAAAGAACCCATCAAGATTGGCGCATTGTTTGCCATAACGGGCCCCGCGTCGTTCCTCGGCGCGCCCGAAGACAAAACCATCCGGATGATGGCCGACGAAATCAACGCCAAAGGCGGCGTGCTCGGCCACAAAATCGAGATGGTGATCAAGGACACCGCCGGAAGCCCGGAAAAGGCCGTGTCGTTCGCCAAACAACTCATCGAGGAAGAAAAAGTCCTGGCCATCATCGGCCCGTCGACCAGCGGCGAAACCATGCAGATCAAAGGGCTCTGCGAAGAAAACCAGATGCTCCTCATCTCCTGCGCGGCCGCTGAAGTCATCGTCAATCCCGTGGCCAAGTACGTCTTCAAGACGCCCCAGAAAGACAGCCAGGCCGTCACGTGGATCTTCAACACGATGAAAGACATGGGAATCAAGAAAATCGCCGTGCTCAGCAGCATGGACGGGTTCGGCGACGCCGGAAAGAAACAAGTCCTCGAAATGGCGCCCGCTGCCGGAATCGAGGTCGCCATCGCGGAAGCCTACGACAGCAAAGCCACCGACCTCGGCGACGTGCTCACCAAAGTGAAGGCCACGCCCGGCGTCCAGGCAGTTGTAAACTGGACTATCACCCCCGCCCAGTCGATCATCTGTAAGAACATGAAGCAGATGGGATTCAACGTGCCCCTGTTCCAGAGCCACGGGTTCGGCAATCCCAAATATGTGGAACAGGCGGGTGTCGCGGCGGAAGGCGTGCTGTTCCCGGCCGGCCGGTTGCTCGTGGTTGATGAGCTTCCCGACAACCACCCCCAGAAACAGTTGCTCGCCGCTTACAAGAAAGCTTACGAAACCAAGTACAAGGAACCTGTCAGCACGTTTGGCGGCCACGCCTACGACGCCCTCCTGGTCGTTTGCGAGGGCATCAAAAAGGCCAATTCGACCGACAGGGCCAAAGTCCGCGACGCCATCGAAACCATCAAAAACCTCCCCGGGACCGCCGGTATCTTCAACTTTTCCGCGACCGACCATACCGGACTTGACCTGACGGCGTTCGAGATGCTGACCGTAAAAGACGGCAAGTTCACCATTTACAAGAAGTAGGCCCCGCCGCGCGCTCCGGCGCGTTCGACATAGGCCCTCGACTTTAGGTATAAAGGCTTGCGGATAGCCCCGGCAAAGGGTTGCCGGGGCTTTTCGCAGCCGGAGCCTTCATGGATCAGGACAGCCTTTTGTTGCAGTACCTGCTGTCGGGCATCACCAAGGGCAGCATCTACGCGGTCGTAGCAATCGGGTTCAACCTCATCTACAGCGCGACCGGCATTCTCAATTTTGCCCAGGGCGAGTTCGTCATGCTCGGCGGAATGATAGCCGTCACCCTGGCGTTTTATCTGCCCCTTCCCGTCGCCGTCGCGACCGCCGTCGTCGCCGTCACGCTGATCGGGTGCCTGCTCGAGATCCTGCTTTTCCGCAAACTGCGGCGCCACTCGATTCTCCACATGATCATCATCACCATCGGGCTCTCGATTGTCATTCAGGAAGCCGCGCTACACGTCTGGGACGAAAAAGTCCGATCCCTCCCCTATTTCAGCGGCAACGAGATCTCGTCGCTGCGCCTGTTCGGCGCGGCCATCTCGCCGCAGGTTCTCTGGGTTCTGGGCACGGTTGCCGCGCTGGTCGTGCTGCTCCACGGGTTTCTCAAGTACACCATGCAGGGCAGGGCCATGAGGGCGTGCAGTTCAAACCCCGAAGCCGCAACACTCGCCGGAATCAACATCCAGAACATGCGCACACTCGCGTTCGGCCTGAGCGCCGCGCTCGGCGCCATCGCCGGGTGCGTCATCTCCCCCATCACCATGACCCATTATGAAATGGGCGCACCCCTCGCCATTAAAGGGTTCGCTGCCGCCATTCTCGGCGGGCTCGGCAACCCCATGGCCGCCGTGCTCGGCGGGCTCGCCGTCGGCGTCATCGAAGCCTACAGCGTCAGCCTGTGGCCCGCCGCATACAACGACGTCGCGCCATTCGCCGTCCTGTTGCTCGTCCTGTTTATCCGCCCCCACGGCCTGTTCGGCAGGCCCGTCGGCGAAAGCGTGAGGGAAGTATAGCCATGTGGGATCGCGCCAAAGGATTGCTGGGCGGCCTCATCCTCGCCGCTGCCCTGATCGCCATCCACATCGGGCTACGCGCCGCCGGAAAAGAATTCTTCCTCACCCAACTCACCATGTCCATCTACTATGCAATCGTGGTCCTCGGCCTCTCGCTCCTCATGGGTTACGCCGGGCAAGTCAGCCTCGGCCACGGCGCGTTTTTCGCCATCGGCGGCTATACCACCGCCATCCTCACCACGTCCAACTTCATCCCCTGGCAGGACCGCCCCCTGATCCGAGCCCTCGCCGCTGCCCGCGTATTTGTCATGAAACAAGACGTGTTCGGCGAGCCCCTCATGGCTTTCGCGCCATGGGCCGCGTTCCTGGCCGCCATGATTTTCACTTTCGCCGTCGCCGTGCTCATCGGCTACTCCGCCCTGCGGCTCAAAGGCCATTACCTCGCCATGGCCACACTCGGCTTCGGCCTGATTGTCCAGCGGATCGTTCTTGGCAGCACGTTCACCGGCGCGTCCGACGGCGTCTCAAATGTTCCGCCGTGGCCCCTGTTGGGCGGGCTCGCCGTCTCCGGCAAAAGCGCGCTGCGCACGCAAAACTACTACATCGCCGGCGCCGTCCTGCTCGTCGTGATCGTCCTGTTGTGGAACCTGCTCCATTCGCGCGTCGGCAGGGCGCTCCAGGCCATCCATGACCGCGAAACCGCCGCCAA
>JAPLKX010000491.1 GCA_026387845.1 Candidatus Hydrogenedentota bacterium
GGCACGTCCGACGGCTGCACCAGCCCGCCGCCGCGGATGACGAGCGACTCCTGAAACCCTTTGTCGCACGCCCGCATCGGGTAATGGTCGCCGAGGTGCCACTTGCCGAATATGCCCGTGCGGTACCCCGCGCCTGCGAGCAGTTGCGCCGCCGTGACCTCTTCCGGGTCCATCATCGCGCGGCCGAGGAAGGTGTCGATGGCGCGGGTCCGGTAGTTGTAGCGGCCCGTCATGAGGCAGGCGCGCGTCGGCGTGCACACCGGGCAGACGTAGAACCGCTCGAACCGGACGCCGTCGCCGCGGAGCCGGTCGAGGTTGGGCGTTTTGAGCCATGGGTTGCCGTGGGCCGACAGGTCGCCGTACCCCTGGTCGTCCGACATGATGAGGAGAATATTGGGCCTGCGCGCCGCCCTCTGTTCGCCAAATGTAGCGCAACCCGCCATGGCCAGCGCGCCCGCGCCCGCCGCCAAAAACTGTCTCCGGCTGTGTTTCATAGCATGAAGACCTTTCGTCGGTTGGTGGTGATTGTACCTCATTCCCAAATGGTCTTCGACAGGTCGCGAAAAGCGGGGACAGACACGGTTTTTTCCAAACCGCCTACGGGCCGGAAAAATCGAGTCAGTCCCTGTTTTTTGCCAATGCCAGCGTCAGCGCCGCCGCTTGCTTTCTATATTCGGCGAACAACTCGACGTCGCTGTCGGCGTGCCAGATCCTTCTGTCGCCCTGGCGCAAGAAGTCCCGGCTCTCGATGAACGCCTGGTCGGACAGTTCCATCACGTCGACCACGGCGGTAGCCAGCAGTTTCTCGGCCTGTTTCACTATCTCGATGTCGCTGCCGCGCCGCGCTTCAACTCGCTGCTTGAGCAACACAAACGCGGCGATGTCTTCGAGCCCGTCGCGCACGGCTTCCCACCTTACGCTCGGCACGGGCTTTTCGCCGGGATAAACGAGCGCGTACTCGTTGTTGACGCCTTTGCCGGTGAGCCAGGGATCGGTGGGCGTCGTGCAATGCGTCCAGAACCCGATGCCGTCGAGGCCGAAATACCACCCCCGCCAGGCGTTGGCCCGGTTGTAACAAAGCGGCGACAGCGACCGGACCTGCGACACACATTCGTACGACCACACCGGCTTGCCGCTGTCCACGATGCTTTTTATGCGCGGGTCTCCGGCAAGCAGGCCGTTCACGAGTCGCATGTTGGGGCACCACACGTCCGTGAGCGGCTCGATCTGCTTATAGTCCTTCCACGACAACCCCGGCACCGGGTCGGTATACACGCGCAGTTTGGGGTCGGCCTCGCGGAACAGTTGGGCCGCGGCCACGTAGACCGGCACGCGCGGTCCGTAATCGAGGCCGGGCTCGTCGACGGGGTACAGGGCGAAATCGTTGTAGGTGAGGCCCTTCTCAAGCAGGTGGTCGCGCAGCGCGCGGACATACTCGACCTCGCGCGCGTGGGTCTGCTCCGGCGCGGGCGGTTGCACAAACGTGAGCGGCGGCTGGCAAAGCTGAATCAAGATTTGGCCGCGGCCGCGCAACCGCTCAAGCATCGCATCGAGTTGCATCCAATCCATCGCCAGTTTCCCCGCCTCGTCGACCTTGGCCGGCGGGAGGTCCGTCCGTGGGAACACGTTGACACCGTGCCTTGCCATGTCGTCCAGTGTTTCGGGCGCGGACTCGCCAAACCAGTTGTTGGGCACGTAGTCCCACGTACACAGCGTCAGCGGCAACGGGGCGGGCAACTCCAGGTTGGGCACGGCAATCGCCAGCGGCAACGTGACAGGTTGCGCAACGGGATACAGCGGCGTGATGGCGACGGAGCCGGTGTATTCGCCGGGCGCCGCGTTGTGGGCGTCGATCGAGAGCCAGATCTTGACGGCCCTGCGCGCGGGGATGACGACCACACCGGCGGCGTTGAGGGCGGGAAGGGCGTCGGCGGCGCGCTCGCCATTGACGGTACCGGCGGTTACGACCTGGCGCGGCACGATTGAACCCGCAAACGGCGCTTTGTCAGCGAGTTTGGGACGATTAACTGTTATGCGCACGGGAACGGGCTCATCGAACGACGACGCGACGATAAAAGCGCCTTGATCAACCTCGCCGATGTAAACCGGCTCGACGCGAATTGTGCCAGGGTCGTCCGGCGCAATGACTGTTTCATCGAAATCGGCGTAGGGCGGTGTAGGCCATGCTGCCAGCGAATCTTTGGAGATTTCCGGCGCCGGAACAGGTGGAATTTGCACGTCCTCATTAAAGATGACATCGCCTCGCGCCGATTTCACCGTCACGCGCACCGAATCGACGGAATTCGCTAGAGGGACTTCAAACCTGGTGCGTGCCGTGATGGCGGATGCGATTACATCGGCGCCATCCTGTGCCGGCCATTGCGCGGCCACGCGCAGCAGGGCGCCGTCCTGGTTGTCCACAACAATGGCGGGCTGATTGCCGCGTCGCTTGGCGGCGACGGTCACGGCGCCTGTCTGGGCGGGCGACCCGTAGGTTGCGCGGGCCTCGCCGCAACGCAACCGGTGCGCCAGTAACGTGCCGGTGACAATCACCATGTCGGTTGCGTCGCCGTTGCGCAGCGGCGTCGGCAGCGCCGAGATCAGGCCGCTCAACCGGACCTCGTCGATGCGCTCGCCGTCGGTGTTTACGAGAAAGGCGCGCTGGTTGTAGGCGGTGACGGCGGCCTCAAATTGGCCGTCGGCGTTGAAATCCGCTACCAGCGGCTGGGTCCGGCTTTTGCTTCTGAACAGGTGCGTCCATACGGGCCGGCCGGACAGGTCAAACGCATGCAGGTTGCCCCACAACCCCTGGCACAGGATCAGCGGATCGCGATCGCCCCGCGGCATCAGGGCGATGGTGGAGTCGAGCGTGCTGGAGACGTTTTGCCGCCAGATGATGTCGGCTTGCGGGGTGAGGGCGTAGAGCGTGTCGTCCACGCCGCACAGGATCATCTCCGGCGTCCCATGCTTGACGACCACGGGCGTGGCGAGCATTTGGCCGTCGGGATGGCTGTCCGAAAACCGCCGCGACCACTTCGCCGCGCCGTCCGCGCCGAAGCAACAGAGCGTCGTGCCGAGCGGCGCGAGCAACACCGGCCCATCCGGCGTCTCGGCCACGGCGAGGAGAGCCCGGCACGGCCCTTCGCCGGGGTTCACGTGCCACGCGACGGTTCCGTCCGACCGCAGGCAGGTCACCGCGCCGGATTTGTCGCCAAGGCACAGCAACTCCTGGCCGGACGGAGTCCACACCAGCGGCGTTGAGCGCGACCACCACGTCCCCTCGGCCAGCCGATGCTCCCAAAGCGGCGTGAAGTCCTTGTTGAGCGCGACCACGAGGCCTTCGACGCTGCAGAACACCAACACCGGCCCTGAGTCGCCGTGCACAACCGCGGGCGTTGACGTCCACTGGCCTTCGGGAAGCTGGTAAACCGTCCCATCCTGACCGCGGCCATCCTGGCCGGCGCCGAAATCCGTCCCATCGAGCCGCCACGCCATAACCTGCCCGCCGATGTTTACAGAGACGAGCAGCGCCTCACCTTCCGCCACTCCTTCGACGAGAGCCGGAGAGGACTCGGGGCGAAACTGGCCGGTGGTCCGCGTCCAGGCGAGGTCCATTGCGCGGGCGGCGCCGGGAAACGCCACGCCTGCGAGAGCGATCAAGGCGGCAAGACTTGCGCTTCTCAAGAAAGGTTTGGATGTTGTCATCCGGATTCGTCCATTACGCCATTTGTCCATTCAGTGTCCTGACGGTAGAGGTTCTTTGCTCTTGTTTCGCCGGAATATCAGGAAGAAGGTTGCTGCCGCCGCGGTGAATGCGCAGACGACATATGCGAATGCGATGACGCGCTTGGGCGTCAGGCCCATCTCGTGGACGTACTGGCCGAGCACCCAGGACCCGATGATCAGAAAGGTGAGCGGACACAGCATCAGGCATGCGGCGGGGACGGCAAATGCGAGGTAGCCGCGCCGGGTGGATCTGTCGGCGGCCCACCGCGCCGTGAAGATGTACGGGATCAGGATCAATGCGAACCACGCGGAAAGAAACAAGGCCTTGTGCAGGGTCGTCTGGTCCAGGGCTCCAACATCGTATCGCCAGTCAAACTTGCGCACGAACAAGTCTCCGCCGGCAATGTATGCCAATGGACGCCAAACGAAGGCCGAGAGCGGCACAAGCGGTATGGCCAGGAAGCCGGCCGTAAGGAAAAAGGGCCATTTTGGCGCCAGCGGCAGGGCGCCGATCAGCGGCCACTTTGGGTGGTTCGGTCCGGGGGCGAGCACATACAGCAAGCCGCAACCCAGCCATGCGTAGGCGCTGAACGCGAGGAAGTAGTTGTCCAGCTTGAAGCTTGCGGCAAACATCGGCAGAAAACCCGCGGCAAGCAGATGCGGGAATATGGCCAAGCCTGCTCGCGGGACAAGCGGGCCTGTTGCAGGGCGCGCAGCAAACAAGAGAAACGGAGCAGCCACCACCGTGGCGAGCGCCCGGAACGGCCATTCGAACCAACGGAACCCTGCCAGGCTCGGCCTGGGGCCGTGTTCGAGGCGCCGTAAAGCCAGCCCGGCCAACACGGTGAGCGCC
>JAPLKX010000689.1 GCA_026387845.1 Candidatus Hydrogenedentota bacterium
GTGATGCTTCCCGGCGACCTTGTGTCGCCGGAAGTGAAATTTCTGCCCCGGTGACGCAAGGTCACCGGGAGCCTGGACCTGGCGGCAGAGAGGGGCATCGGGATCCCCCCTCCCAGCGACCTTGTGTCGCTGGAAGAGAAAATGGCTACGGGCAGCAAGACGATACGCCTTAAGCCACCCGCCTCCGCCGCTTGATTTCCTGGGAGGAGAGCGGCCACGATTTTGACGCCCGGGAAACCGAGGCGCTGATCGCCGCGATTGACGGGCTGAAGGCGCTGGACCCGGCGGTGGGGTCCGGCGCATTTCCGATGGGCATCTTGCACAAGCTGGTGTTTATCCTCGGCAAGCTCGACCCGCGTAACGAACAATGGGAGCAACGGCAAATCCAGCGAGTGAGCGATGCCATCGCCACGGCGGGGAAGATCGAAGATGCCGCCATCCGCGAGCGCACGGTCAAGGAAATGGAACAGCAGATTATCGGCATCGAGGAATCGTTCAAGCGCAACGAGCTGGATTACGGGCGCAAGCTCTATCTGATCGAGAACTGCCTCTACGGCATGGATATCCAGTCCGTCGCTGTCCAGATCGCCAAGATGAGGTTTTTCATCTCGCTGATCGTGGATCAGCGGGTGGATTCGTCCGCGCCGAATCTCGGTGTGCGACCGTTGCCGAATCTGGAGACCAAGTTCGTCGCCGCGAACACCCTGATCGGGATCGAGAAGCCTAAGCAGATGCTTCTGCGCAACCCGCAGATTGATGCCAAGGAGGCGGAACTCCGCCGTGTGCGTGAACGGCATTTCACGGCGCGAACGCTATCGTCAAAGGCCAAATGCAGGGAGCAAGACAAAAAACTGCGCAGCCAAATCGCGGAATTGCCAAGAGTGACGGCTGGGGCGATAAGACCGCGAAACAACTGTCTCAATGGGACCCCTACGACCAAAATGCCTCCGCCCCCTTCTTCGACCCCGAGTGGATGTTCGGTGTGCGGGAGGGGTTTGATGTAGTCATCGGCAATCCACCGTATGGGTCTCTGATCACTGAAGAACAGAAGAGACGCTTTAATGCCATATACAGGTATCAAAGCTACCAACTCGACAGCTATCTCCTCTTCCTCGAGAGATGCCACGAGCTCTCCGTACTTGCGGGTAGTGTTGCCTTGATCATCCCAAACACATGGCTGCTCAACCTTTTTTCCAAAGAACTGCGGAGGTGGATTTTTACGAACAAGACGATCACCGCGATTGTGCATTTCACTACATCCGTCTTTACAGCGGTCGTTAACAACGAGGTTGTGATTCTTAGCAATGCTTCGGCGGCTCACGATCACAGAGTCAGAGTAATTGTCTATGACGATGAAGGGGCCGCAATGCCATTCATGGTGCCTCAAGAACGATGGAAGCGGCGCGATGGTCAAGCGGTTAATGTCCTAGAGCGGCCAGAATTCTCTCAGTTGGCAGATAGACTTCGCGCCTTTAGCGTTTGCGTAATTACCCAAGGAGGAAAGCCCTTTCAGGTTGGCAAAGGGAAGCCGCCACAAACTCGCACGATCGTAGACAGGAAACCCTTCGTATCAACTCGCAAGGAGAATAAATCCTTCCGTCCATTGCTTCGCGGGAGCCTGATCCAACGATATGCAATTCTCTGGGACAACGACTACTGGATCAGTTTCGGGGATTGGCTTGCTGAACCAAGATATTCGGCTAGTTATGATGCGCCAGAGAAGGTTGTTGTTCGCCAGACAGGCGATTCGTTGGTCGCAACACTCGACAATAAGCAGTTCATAGTCCGAGATAACCTTTACACAATTGTTGCCCGCGGCAGAGGAACCGACTTGCGATTCGTTCTTGGGCTCCTCAATTCAACGATCTTAAATTGGTTCTATCAGAAGGCTCTCAACCCTGAAGAAGGGGAAGCGCTTGCACAAGTGAAACGGGGGCATGTGGCAGAACTTCCAGTCGCTCCGGCGAACGGAATTCCGGCCACAGAATTGGTGAAGCTGGTCACTCTCACCCTTTCTGCGAAGGCAGAGGACCCGGCGGCGGACACGATGGCGCTGGAGCGGGAGATTGATGAGATCGTGTATCGGCTTTACGGGCTGACGGAGGAGGAGATTGCGATTGTGGAG
>JAPLKX010000608.1 GCA_026387845.1 Candidatus Hydrogenedentota bacterium
TTTTGCGGGTATTTGTAGTTGCCCGTGTAGAGGTCGAAGAGGGTTCTGTAATATTTCATGAACCGTTCCGGCTCGGCGTTGTACGCGATTTCCGCCAGGCAATAGCCGGGGTAGTTGATCCCCTTGAGGTCGTCGAACAACTGCCGCCACGGGTATTGATAAATGCCAATTTCCGTGATGTGCACCAGCGCGATCTTGTCTTTGAGCAGGTCGAAACTGGCTTGGATGCTGCCGTTTGCGTCCTGGTCGCCCGAATTCGAGTTCCAGCAGACAAGCGCGTTCGGGTGGTTGGCGAAATCCATAATCTTGCGGATATTGGGCGGGTCGGACGTCTCCTTGCCGTGCACCTCGAGCCGCACCTGGACGCCGATGCCTTCGGCGAACGTGGCCACTTGGCGCAGGGCAAGGCCGATCTGCTCGAGTGTCTTCTCCGGCGGGACGTCGCTGCGCAGGCCGTTTGGCCGCACCTTGATGCCGGGCGAGCCGAGGTCGGCCGCCAGTTGCGCCCACGCAATGCTTTCCTCGATATTCTTCTTCACTTCCGCGGGGTCTTTCGAGTGGAACTCGCAGGTCGTGCCGAGTCCGGCGATCTCGATGCCGGAATCGGCAAACATTTTCTTGACTTCATTGCGCTGATTTTTGTCAAGGTTGAGTTCGACCTTGTGCGCGTGCGTTGTACGCAACTCGACGCCCGCGAGGCCGGTCTCCTTGCAGAACTTGATCAACGCCGGGCAATCCATGTCCTTGCCCATGTTATATGTCACTATCCCGAGTTTCATGGCTTCCTCCTTACAGCGCTCGGCCGACGATCTGTTTAAGCCGTTTCTCGCACTGTATCATCGACCGCACGGTGTGGTAGTTAATTTTCCAGGCGTGGGCCATGTGGTCCCACAGGCGCTTGTTGTTCTCGTCAAACAGCGGCCACCACTCGCCTACCTTATGGTTGATCATGTGGTCCATCACAAACCGGTGCACCTTCTCGTACGCGTCGAGGTATTGTTTCTCGCCGAACAGGATGTACGCGTCGAGAAGGCCCACCAGGCATTCAGCCTGCTGCCAGAACTCCTTGTTTTTCTCCCGGGCCGGCCCGTCGTTCGGCCCTTCGCAATACACCCCGCCGCGATCCCAGTCCACCCCATACCGGACGCAGTGGTCGAAGATCTTTTTCATGCCCGGCTTGTACTTGTTCATATCGAGCCCGAGGACGTTGACGGCGTGTTTGAGCAGCCAGTTGAACTCGACGTTGTGGCCGAAACTCGTGTTGTTCATCGGCCGGCCTTCCTGGTCATCGACGTCGCGGTCCGCGCCCCACACATCCTTGAACAGGATGGCCCGCAACGGCGTCCAGTCCAGTGCAAACTGGGCGATCCCCGTACCGAACTCCGGGTGGATGATCCGCTTGAAAATCAGGTCGATGATTTCCTGCGTTCTCTCCTTGTGCCTCGGGTCCTTCGTGGCCTCGTAGAGGTTCGTCATCGCTTCCATCAGGTGCATGTGGATATCAAACGATTTCCGGTCGCCGCCGTACACGCCGGGCCGTTTCTTGCCCCAGTCCCGCTCGAGAAACTCGTAGTACCCGCCATAGCAGTTGTCGGCGACCTGGGTCTGGAGCACATGGTACGTCTTCATGGCGTATTCGAGCCCGCGCGGGTCGCCAGACGCCATCCCGTACTCGGACATGGCGTAGATGCCGAACGACGTGCCGTAGCTGAGTTTGCTCGGGTTGACGACCGTCCCGTCCTGCTCCGTCGTCCAATACCAGCCCCCGTACTCTTTGTCCCAGAAATGCTCGATAACAAAATCGACGCCTTGTTTGGCAATATCGAGGAATTTCTGCCCGCCGTACCCCGCCCGGAACGCGCTCGAATACGTAAAAATCATCCGCAACTGGCAGATCAGCGTCTTAAGCGTCTCGCCGGTCGGGTTGCCGTTCTTGTCCAGGTACGTCAGGTATCCGCCGTACTTCTGGTCCACCCCGCGCGTGGTCCAGAACGGCAGTAATTCCTTGTGCAAATGGTCTTGGACTTCCTGCAGAAACACTTTGCTGCGCTGTGACATGGTGAAAATCTCCCAGGACAATGTTAGCCATGAGTCTAGTGATCGCCGGGGGAAAAGGCAAGAGAAAGGCTCGAGCTGGAGACTGGACGCTGGAGGAACAGCAGGCCAATAGAACCTATAAAAGTCTGCGAGGGTTTGGCTTACGGATTTATGGGCCGGGCTCGGGCGCCCGGTTCGAGGTCTGTGCGATGTTCGGTGATGACCGTGTCGCCCTCGTTGAGACCGTCGAGTATTTCGGCCCAGTCGTCGTTTCTGAGGCCGACGGTTACGGGCGAGAGGACGGCGCGGCCGCCTTTAATCGCGAAAACGTAATCCCGGTCGTCTCGGCGGAAAACGGCGCGTTCGGGCGCGGCGAGGGTATTTGGGCTGACGGCGGTGATGATTCGCGCGTCGAGCCGGGTTCCTGGGCGGAGTTGGAGGGTCGAATTGTCGAACTGAGCGATGACGCGAACGCGCTGCTGCTCGATGCCCAGCGCTGAAATCTTGCTGAACCCCGACGGATAAATTTGCGAAACCTGACCCGTCACGGTCTGGCCGCCGAGGGCGCGCCCGGTCATTTCGACGGGATCGCCCACTGCGACACGCGGCACTTCCTCGGAGAGCACATCGATCTGGAGTTCAACGTCTTTCAGGTTTCCAAGCACGAGCAGCGGGGTCCCCGCCGCCAGGAATACGCCGCCGTCGGTTTTGCGCTCGAGTACGGTTCCGGTGAGGGGCGCCCGGATTTCGGCCTTGTGCAGGTTGTTGCGGAACGAGGCGAGGCTCGACTGCAAGTTCTCAATCTCGCCGTTGTACACGTCACGCAGATAGTCTTTGTCGTTGACGCTGGCCTCGAGGCTCGCCGCTTGAAGCTCGGAGGCCCGTTGGTCTTTTTGCGCGGCACCGACGGCCGTTTCGAGGCGCTCGATTTCCTGGGTGAGGTTTTCCATGCGCAACTGGGCGTCTTCCAGACCTTTTTTGCTGACGATATTCTGCGCAAAAAGCTTTTGTTGCCGGTCCAGTTCGCGCTGTGCGTCGGCAAGGTTGTTACGGGCGGTTTCCAGGTTTTTCCGGGCGATGGTGACGGAATCGGCGGCCTCGGCGGCCTTGACATGGGCGGCCTGAATTTCCTCGGGTTTGGGCCGCATGGTCTCGACGCCCTGAATCTGTGCTTTGGCCTGTTCTATTCGGGCTTCCAGCCCTCGTATTTCCTGCTCGATGTCAAACCCTTCGATTGTCGCAACCACTTGGCCTTGCTCAACGTTGTCCCCGGGATTCAACGAAATGACGCTGACGGTCCCGGTGAGCGGCATGTCCACGGTAAACGTGCGGGGGAGCCTGGTCTCCGCATCCTCGAGGATGACCTCCCGCACCTCACGGCGGACGACCGAGCCGGCCTCGACGGCCAGCGGCGGTTTCCGCAACGCCAGCCACAGCGCCCCAGAGATCAGCAACGCCAGAACCGCCCCTAGTGCGTAGCGTCTCATTCGCGCTCCTTAAGGACCTCGACCATATCCAGCTTGATCACCTTTCGGCGGGCCGTGAGGTTCGCCATAATCACAAATAATACAGTAAAAAGAAGCGTATATACATACGTGCGTGGGCCTATCTTGAACGGGAGCCGGTACAGGTCGGTTTCATAGGCCGTAATGATAATGCGGCTCCCGCCGATCCCCAGCGGGATCCCCAGCACAAGTCCCACCGCCGACAGCATCAGGTTCTCGAGGTAGAGAATGCGCCCCACTTCACCGGCCGAGAACCCGAGCACGCGCATCGACGCCAGTTCCCTCTGGCGTTCCGCGAGAGAGACCATGGTCGAGTTGTAGATAATGGCAAACGCGATGACGCCGGCAAAAAGCACCGTCATGATGTTGGTGATCCGCATGGACATTGCCAAGGTCCGGCGGATATTTTCATAGGCGTCTTCCTTGACCTCGACGCCGGTCACAACCGCGAGATCGCGAAGGACTTCATTGACGCGGCGCGAATCGCCGGGGGCGGTTTCGAGCAGCACGGCGTTCATGGCGAAGGGTTCCTCGAGCAGCCGGCTCAGCGTGTTGAGGTGCATGTACGCGCCCATGCCGAAATACTCGCGCACCACCTGGGCCACGGGCACGTGCCGCTCCCGCGTGATACGCCCCAGCAACGGCCGCAACGTGATCGAGTCGCCCGCCTGAACATGAAGCTGATTAGCCAAATGGTCGCCCAGGATAACCCCGCGGTCCGGGATCTGAATGGGCCGGCCCCCCGTGTCTTCCAGGCCCAGCAGGCGGCCCTCCGGCAACAGGCCCGTGATGGCGACGTCGCGCGACCGCCAGCCATTCACCAGTTTGAACGGGTACTGGAGCAGCGGTTCGGCTCGGCGGACGTGCTCCATGCGGGAGAACTCGAGCCAGGCGTTTTTCCCCATTTCGTGCTGGAGGGCTACCCTTACATCCTCGCGCCGGACATGATTGAACTCGAAGTCCATCATGAATTTCATCGAGTCCATCAGGAACCAACCAATGAACAACATCCCTGCCGCGATCGCCACACCGAAAATCGTCAGCGCCGCCCGCCATTTATACCGGCCCACGTTGCGCGCGATCATCTTGCCGGTGAACGGCAGCCGCCGCCAGACCGATTCGGCGCGTTCGAGCAGGGTGCGATGGGCCGTTTTGGGCGATTCCGGCCGCATGGCTTCCGCGGGCCGGATTCGGACGGCGTGGCGCACAGAGGTGAATGCCCCCAACCCCGCAAAAAACAGCGACAGGGCCATCGACTGGACGATCACGTCGGGATAAATGCGCGAACGCAGGATCGGGAAACTATAGAATTCAATGTATATGCGCACCATCAGGCCGGCGAGAATCTGGCCGAGGATAAAACCAAGGATGCATCCCGCCACACCCAACACGAGCGCGAATCTAAGGTAATGGCCGGAAACGGTCCAGTTCCCGTACCCGTAAGCCTTGAGCAGGCCGATCTGCGTGCGCTCCTGCCGAACCATCCGGTTGAGAAGCACCAGCAGCACCACCGAGGCCACACCCAGGAAAATGGCCGGCATGATTTTGACGGAAACCGCAAGCCCGGCGATTTCTTCGGAAAGAAACCGGTTGGAGATCTGGTCTTCGCGTGAGATAGTGAGGAACACGCCGTACCGGTCCAGCATCGTTTCAGCTTGATCGAGGATGTGATCGACCCGCGAGGGATCGTCCACCGTGCCGACCACATCGTTGCAGGCGCCCTGCATGTCAAATGCCAGTTCGGCGAACGATTGCGGCAACCACAGGATGCCAAACCGTTCGGGGCTGGGCACAAGCTCGGCGGGGTTGCGGATCAGGTACACGTACTCGGGCGACAGCGCGGTTCCCACAATGCGCAGCGGCTGCCGCCGGTTGTTGATGTTGGCGTAAATGATGTCGCCCGGTTCCAGCGCGTTTGCTTTTGCAAAACCGTCGCTCAGGATCGCTTCATTGGCGGTGCCGATGTCGAAGTACCTGCCCGAGAGGAGCACGATGTCGTTGAGGACAGGCCGGCGTGTGTCCGGCATAGAAACGATGCGGGCAGACTTGGGCTCGAGGTCGCCGGGGATATCGACATTGACGTCTTTGACGATTCTGCAGCGGATGTCTCTGACTCCCGGGACTTGCCGCAGTCGGTACAGTTCCGTGACCGGCGCGCGCTCCAGCGAGATAAAGAAGTCGGCGAACCGTTGTTCCTGATAGTAGGCGTCGCGAGTCAACAGGAGGTTGCGGTAGGCCGACGCCATGGTGATGTAGCTGGCGATGCCGACCAGGATGACGGCCGTGACCGCGGCCGACTGGCCGCGGGCACGGTAGATATCGCGGACGAGTTTCTTGTTGAGAACGCGCATTCACCACTCCAGTTCGTCGACGGCAATCCGGCGTGCATTGCTCAGGACGCCGCGGACCCGCCCGTCGGCGATTCGGATCACGCGGTCGGCCATTCCGCCGATCGTGGCGTTGTGCGTGATGATGACGACGGTGGTGCCCAGTGTTTCGTAGACGCTGTTCAGGACCGACAGAACCACCTTGCCGGTTTCGAGATCGAGCGCGCCCGTGGGCTCGTCGCACAGCAGGA
>JAPLKX010000395.1 GCA_026387845.1 Candidatus Hydrogenedentota bacterium
TGCCGTGGTAAAACTTCTGCAGGACATCCCCGGGCAGGCCCACCGTATTTGCGTAGTAATCAAAATCCGCCCGATAGACTTTTTCCATCTTTTCCGTGAACGCGATGCGATCTGCCGCCGGCGGCTGATCCATCCCGCTAAACTTTTCGGAGTCCGTTCCATACAGGATCCGGTCCTGATATTTGACGAAGAACTCCCGCACCTTTTCCGGCGGATAGTACGCGCGCAAACAGCCTGTCCGGGCGGAAACGTCCACGTACAGGTTCGGGTATTTGTCCAACCGCTGGGCCAGCGCGTCCAAGTCATGGTCCAGGCTCGCCAGGTGGCATCCGATCATGATCAGGTCGGGCTGATTGGCCAGCACATTGTCGCGGGCCGCCATGATCTGCGCGTGCGACGGAAAACCCTCGCGCCCATAGACGTACCACTCCGGATTGTTCGAGTAGTACTTGTAGTGCTGGGATCCTTCCTTGAGCGGCTGCCACGCTTCCAGCGGGTCGGCCAAGTGCGCCGTCAACGGCTTCCCGGCTTTTGCAATGTGGTCGTAGATCGGGTCGAACAGCGGGTCGTCCGGCATGAGGTACTTCCCGTCCGGCGTCTTGAGATCCATGCCGACGTCTTTCCACATTTTCGTGCTGACCGCGCCCGCCGCGAATGATTTGTCCAACCACGCAAACGTCTTCTGGAGGTAGTCGGGCTGATCCCGGGTCGTCCGGTCGAACGTCGAGCAGAAAAACATGTGCGGCTTGTACTTCTGGTAAAGCATCTCGGCCCGCATCTCGCCGGGCACGATCAATTCCGGCGTTTTGTCATACACGCAGATGTTAATCACCCGCATGTCGATCCGATCGAGCATCTCGACAAACTCGGGCATCTCGTCAAAAAAATGCGCGTGCGCGTCGATCTTCGGAACCTCTTCAAACGCCGGCGCAGCCGGCGCCCCCAATGCAACCGCCATCACCGCAGTCAATGTGAAAATCATTTTATGTCCCTTGCGTCCTTTATGTCCCTTTAGATCTTCACAAATACCTTCTGCCGGTACATAAACAGCAGCCCCAGCCAGACGATGATAAACGAGGTTGTCTCGCGCATGTAGGCATCCCAGCCTTTGAAATGCTCGGCCAGCCCGCCCACCAGCGCGTCCCCCATGAGCCGGAAATCAAACACGTGCACGGCCATATAAACCACGATGGCGTTCATGCCGATGATGACAAACCCGAACGCCCATTTCCGGTATTTCTTCACGTCAATAACATAGTAAAACGCCGCCATCAGCAAAAAACTCCAGCCGCCCGCCCACAACGCCATCGAACTCGTCCAGATGTGCTTGATCATCGGGAAATGCAGGCTCCATACCCACCCCACCGCCAGGCACCCCACGCCCGCTCCCACGAGCCACAGAACTTTCGCGCCCTGCGGCTTGGCCGACTTCAGGATGTGGCCCGCCATCACGCCCATCAGCGTGGTTGCGCCAAACCCGAGCCCGCTGAGCAGCCACGTGTACGTGGTGCCGTCGCGGAACCCCCGCAGGATAAACTGGTCAACCACCATGGCCACGTTCGAATGCGGCTCCAGCACGCCCATCTGCCCGCCCACCGGCACAAACATCATCAGCAACCAGTACGCCGCCAGCATGGCCACGCCAGATCCCGCCTGAACAACTATCGACACGTTCAGCATCAGGACCGCAGCCACCAGGTAACCGCACGCGATGGACTGCAGCGTGTTGCTGTAAAGGTGCAGCTTGTCGAGCCTGAAATCGAGCAGGTTCCCCTGCGCGATCATCCCGAGGATGAACAGGATCACCACTCGGCGCAGGACGTGCGCGTACACCTTGTTCTTTTCGGCGGCACTCGCATCTTTAAGCCGCCTCGAGAACGAGAACGGCATCGACGCTCCCACGATAAACAAAAACAGCGGCATGATCATGTCCCACGCGCTGAACCCCTGCCACGCCGGGTGGCCGAGCTGATACGCTACCGACGCCGGCGCCTTCCCCATCAGGCCTTTGAAAAAACCCGACACGATCTCCCCGCCGCCGATAATCCAGAACATGTCAAACCCGCGCAACGCATCTATCGACATCAGCCGGTCGCGCATTATGGGTGCCGCCGCCGCGTCTTTCTCCACTTCCATACGTCCACCCCGCTGTTACTTCTCTACAAGCCAAAGCCGCGACTGCGGCGTCAAATCGATCACGCGCCCCTCTTTAAACCCGGCCTCCCGCGTCCAGCCTTCCACCTCGGCAAACGTGTAGGTGTCGCCGGCGGGCGTCGCCACGAGCATGTTGATGGCAAACATCAGCCCAAACGGCGGGCCCGACCGGTCATTCTCGAGCAGGAAGTCTTTGATGATAAACAGGCCGCCGGGTTCCAATGCCTGATAGCATTTCCGCGCCACAATCCTGTTTTCCTCGACGCTCATCGAGTGGATGATGCTCGACAGCAGAATCAAATCGTAGCCCGAACCAATGTCGTCCCGCGTCATGTCGCCCGTGATGTAGCTGAACCGATCCCCGAGCCCGGCTTCGGCCACCTGCTCGCGTGCAATCTCGATGACGTCAGGAAAATCAAACACCGTGGCGCGCATCTTCGGATATGCATTCAGAAACGTGATCGAGTACGTCGCAGGCCCGCCCCCAAGATCCAGCATGTGGCGCCGGCCTGATAAGTCCAGGTGCGGAAGCAATTCCCCCGCGGTCATTTTCGCGATGTCGCTCATTCCCAGGATGAACGCACGCAACTGCTCGGAGGTCCGCGCCTGCCCTTGCGCCTGGACGCCCGTGCCCGTCTTCACGACCTCGCCCAAACGCGCCCAGTTCTCACTCACGTGACGCATGTGGCGCAGGATGTGGCCCTGGTAATTCTTGGCCCCGGGGACCAGGTACTCGGACGCCAGTTGCGTGTTCCGGTACGTGTACCCTTCTCTGACTACCAATTCCATCGCCGCGAGTCCGTTAAGCAGGATGCGCGTGCCTCGTTCGCTCAACCCCCTGGCCCGCGCCACGTCCCCCGCGGTCCTCGGCTGCTCCAACAAGGCGAAGATGTCCAGCTCGTTTGCGGCAAAGATCACGTAAGAATTCTGAAAGCCCCGCGCCAGCGCATCAAGCCGGCCCATCGATCCCTGCAAATCTTTTTCCGCCATCTCGCAGCCCTCCCGTCACCAATTGAACAAAACTAACAAATCTCGCCACAAATAACAAAGAAAAATACAGCCTTGTTTAAGAAATCCGATCCGTCCGATCTGCCCTGCCGCTTAACGCCTCGAGGCCCTTAGCTTGGCATCGTGTTCGAGTTTTTCCCGGAGGTGAACGCCCGTGTAGGTGCCTTTCATTTCGGTGAGCTGTTCGGGTGTTCCCGCGGCAACCACTCGGCCGCCATTGTCCCCGCCTTCCGGCCCGAGATCAATGATCCAGTCGGCCGTCTTGACGACGTCGAGGTTGTGTTCGATGACCAGAACGGTGTTTCCGCTCTCAACGAGCCGGTGCAGGACGCCGAGCAGCTTTTCGACATCGAAGGCGTGGAGGCCGGTCGTGGGCTCATCGAGGATGTAGAGGGTCCGCCCGGTTTGCCGCTTGGCCAGTTCGGTGGCCAGCTTGACGCGCTGCGCCTCGCCGCCGGACAACGTCGTGGCCGATTGGCCCAGCTTGATGTAACCGAGCCCAACGTCGTACAGGGTCTGGAGCCGGTAATAAACCGACGGGATGTTCCTGAAAAACGAAACGCCCTCCTCGACCGTCATATCAAGCACTTCGGCAATGCTCCTGCCTTTGTACAGGACTTCGAGCGTGTCGCGGTTATACCGCGCGCCCTTGCAGGTGTCGCAAGGAACGTACACGTCCGGCAGGAAATGCATCTCGATCACGATCACCCCGTTGCCTTCGCACTGCTCGCACCGACCACCCTTCACGTTGAAGCTGAACCGGCCCGGTTTATAGCCCCGGGCTCGGGCCAGCGGCGTACGGCTGAAAATGTCGCGGATCGGCGCAAAAAGCCCCGTGTAGGTGGCCGGATTTGATCGCGGCGTCCGGCCGATGGGCGACTGATCGACGTCGATGACTTTGTCGATGAGGTCCAGCCCCTGCAGGGCCGTGTATTTGCCCGGGCGCATCTGCATCGAACCGTGCAGCGCACGCATTGTTGCCGGGTACAGCGTCTCCGTGACCAGGCTGGATTTGCCCGAGCCCGACACACCGGTGATGCACGTGAACACACCCAGCGGGATCTCCACGTCAATATTCTTGAGGTTGTTGTGCTGGGCCCCTTTGATGACAATAGCCCGGCCCGACGGTTTCCGCCTGCGTTCCGGCGTGACGATCTGAAATTCGCCCGTCAGGTATTGGCCCGTGAGCGACTTCCGATTCCGCATGATGTCTGCGGGAGTTCCCCGCGCAACGATGTGCCCGCCATGGACACCCGCACCCGGCCCAAGATCGATCACGTAATCCGCCTGCCGGATCGTCTCTTCGTCATGCTCGACGACGATCACCGTGTTGCCAAGGTCGCGCAACCGTTCGAGCGTTGCGATCAGTTTCTTGTTATCGCGCTGGTGCAGCCCAATGCTCGGCTCGTCGAGAATGTAAAGCACGCCAACCAGGCCCGAACCAATCTGCGTCGCCAGGCGAATCCGCTGCGATTCCCCGCCCGAAAGCGTGCCTGCCTCCCGATCAAGCGTGAGGTAATCCAGCCCCACGTTATGCAGGAACGTGAGCCGCTCCCGGATTTCCTTGAGAATCCGCTCGGAAATCAGACGCTCCTGCTCCGTCTGTTCGAGGTGCGAAAAAAACCGCAGCCCATCCGAAATTGAAAGCCCCGTTACATCCATGATGGACCTGCCGGCAATCGTCACCGCCAGCGATTCCGGGCGAAGCCGCGCTCCTTTGCAGTCCGGACACGGCCGCGTGGCCATGAACTGGCTGATCATCTCCCGCGCGGCGTTGGACTCGGTTTCCCGAAACCGCCGCTGCAGGTTCGGAATCACCCCTTCAAACGGCCGCCTCACTCTGTAAGTTCTGTCCTCCCGCTCGAAATTAAAGTTGAGTTCCTCTTCGCCCGATCCGTAAAGGACGGCCTGGCGGAAGTCTTCCGGCAGGTTTTTCCAGGGTTTCCGAATGTTCTGGCCGTAATGGGCGCAGATGTTCGCCAGCATTCTCCGGTACATGCTGTCGAGCACCCTCCGCATGCTCCACGGCCGCACCGCACCCTCCGCGATGGACAAATCAGGGTCCGGCACCACAAGTTCCGGGTCCATTTCAAGCACATTGCCAAGGCCGGTGCAGGTCGGGCACGCACCGTGAGGGTTGTTGAACGAAAACATCCGCGGCGCCAACTCCTCGACACTGATCCCGCAAAACACGCACGCCAGATGCTCGCTCTGCAATACCTCGTGGACGCCTTTATCTGCCTGCTCGTAGTAGATGCGGATAATGCCGTGGGCCAACTTAAGGCAGGTTTCGACCGAGTCCGTGAGCCGCGACTGAATCTCCGGTTTCACCACCAGACGGTCGACCACCACGTCGATGTCATGTTTCACGTACCGTTCCAGGTCGAACTGGTCGTCAACGTTGCCGAACTCCCCGTCCACACGAACCCGGACAAAACCCTGACGCTTTACATCCTCAAAAACCTTCTGATACGTACCTTTCCGCTGGCGGATGACGGGCGCAAGCAACTGCACCCGCGTCCCTTCCGGCAACGCGAGGATCCAGTCCACGATCTGCTGCGGCGTCTGGGACTCAATGGGCCGGCCGCACTGATAACAGTGGGGTCTGCCGACACGCGCAAACAGCAGCCGCAGATAATCATAAATCTCCGTGACCGTGCCGACGGTCGACCGCGGGTTCCTGTGCGTGGTCTTCTGTTCGATCGAGATGGCCGGGCTCAGCCCTTCGATCAGGTCGACGTCCGGCTTGTCCATCTGTTCGAGGAACTGCCTCGCGTACGCCGAAAGGCTCTCCACGTACCGACGCTGGCCTTCCGCATAAATCGTGTCGAACGCAAGGCTCGACTTGCCCGACCCGCTCAGACCCGTAACCACCACGAGCTTGTTTCGCGGAATTCGAACCGAAAGGTTCTGGAGATTATGTTCCCGCGCGCCCTTAATTACGATCGCGCCGGCATTCTCAGCGTTCTTTGATGCCATTCCGGAATTTCCACAAAAAAAGGACAGAGAAAATCACGAAATTATACCACGAAAAGGTAGGCGCGGTCGTCTCGCCCGCGCCCTCCAGCCCACACAGCCAAGACCAAAACCACGAGCAAAGGCAACCCCGTGCCGGTTTTGAGCGGCGTCCCCGTCCCGGTAGGGACGCGGCGACAGTAGCCAAGCGCAGCATGGCCGCAACCAAACGCGTTTGCGGTCTGGTGTTTTGGGGAAAGGATGAAGGATGACTATCGTGGAGCATCCGACCACAACCACCCGTGGCGCGTGCTTTTGTAATTTCTTGTTGTGGCACCCAAAACTCACCGTACGTCTGGGATGCCCCCTGCCCCGCTGTCGTCGGCGCCGCGCTTGTTAGCACACCATGTTGGGTGTCCCCCTAATTCCGTCCACCATGTCCACAGTGTCCACCAAGTCCACCATGTCCACACCGCGGCATGGCCGCAACCAAAAAATGCAGTCCAGCCTTTTGCCCCGTCTGGGACGCCTCCCGGCAGTTGTGGGAGGTGTCCCCTTTTTTCAACATGCCAGCCTTGCCAACAAAAGTGGGACACCCCCCACAACTGCCGGGGGGCGTCCCAGACGTACGCAAAGTCTTGCGCGAAAAAACAAGAAATTGAAGGTTAGTAGTACAGTGTCCACCAAGTCCACAGTACTTGACAAGGGTGCCCCAAACCACAAACCCCATACCCCATACCCCATACCCCATACCCCATACCCCATACCCCATACCCCAAGCCCACTCCATATCAGGCATTAGGCACCGCGCCATCCGTGTTCTCTATATGACGTGCAGTTTCCAAGGAGGCATACACATGAGGCTTTTCACTAGCGCCGCCGGTTTCCTGGCGTGCCTGTTGCTGCTGCTGTTGTTAGGTGGAGGTCTGTCCGTCCTCGCCCAGACCGTAAAGTTCCCCACGCCAAAACCCATCGAGGAACCCGCCGTCCCGTCTATCCCGCGGCTCGCCCCCCCGCCTCGCCAGATCCCCCCGCCCGCGCCGGTCGGGACGCCCGTCGCCACGCCCGTTCCTCGCCCGGTCCGGCCCAAGGTAGTGTCGACGATGCCCGGAACCGGTATCAGCGACGCCGACCCCGCAATTCGCGAAATCCATGTCACGTTCGACCAGGACATGGACACCCGCGGGTTCGCGTTCTCCGGCGAGATGCATTACCCCACGGTAGTCGGGTCGGCGATTTGGCTCGATTCGAGAACCTGCTCGCTTCCGGTGGCGTTGGCGCCGGGGCGCTTTTACCGCGTGGGCGTCAATCTGGGGCCGTCGAAGGACTTTCAAAGCCCCGGCGGCACCAAGGCCTGCCCATACATCCTGTATTTCGCAACCGTGGGCGCAAAACCCGAAGATGTAGCCGCCCTGTCTCCGCCACGCATTGTCATGCTCCGGCCGGAAAACGGCACGCACGCCGTGACACCCGGCACGATCGAGTTGACGGCCGTGTTCGATCAACGGATGCTGAATGACTTCTCACTCGTGGCGCTGGACCTGCAGAAATTCCCACAATTCGTCGGCATCGGCACCTGGAGCGCCGACACCCGACAACTCACGTTTCCGGCCCGGCTCGATGGCCAAAAAGAATACGTGATCGGCCTCAATTCGCCAGAAGAAATCAAATTCCAGAACGACCACGGGGTCCCGCTCCCGCCCGTAAAATGGACGTTTGACACCATTCGTTGAGGGCTGAGCCGGGGGCGTGGGGGAGGCGGCAATTTTTTTCTTGACATGGTTTACATATGTAGTCTAAAATAAACGCATGTAAACCTAACGGGGGGGCCCATGGCAACAAAAAAAGAAACAAGAAAAAAAGACGGCCCAAGGCTCAGCGAGTTCGAGTGGGACGTCATGAAGGCATTCTGGGAAGTCGGCCCGATGGCGGCCCGCGACGTCTACGCGCATACGGCTGCCCAGCGCGGGTGGGCCTATGAAACCGTAAGGACGATGCTTTCGCGCCTGGTCAAGAAAGGGGCGCTGGCTTACGAACAGATCGGCAACTCATTCCTGTATCGACCGGCGTACACGCGCGAAGAAATGACGCGCGCTGCGGCCGGCTCTTTTGTCGAGCGCGTATTTGATGGCCGGCTGCCGATGTTGTTTGCGCACTTCGTGGGGCAGGTTTCCGAAAAGGAGTTGGAAGTGCTGCAGGCAGAACTGGCGAGGCTGAAAAAGACGCGCGAGAAAGGAGAGCCGCCGAAATGATGTCGCTGATGGAGCAACTCAACTCGGTCGCGGTGCCTTGGGCGCAATGGATGACAGGCATGGCGTGGCAGCTTGTAGTGCTCTTGGCGCTGGTGTGGCTTTTGGCGGCGCGTGGGCGGTGGCTTTCGGCGGGTGCGCGCCACCTGCTGTGGCTGCTGGTGTTCGTGAAGCTGCTGCTGCCGCCGGGTTTGGCCAGCCCATGGGCCGTGGGGAACATCATGGCCGGCTACGGCGTGCAGGTTTCGCGCGTTGACACGTCTGCGACGCCGGTGACAGAAGGCGGTGCGCCCGATGCTTCGGGTCTTGCGACGCCAAGCAGAGAGGCCAAAACGGCTTCCTTTCCAGGAGGCTTTTCGCTCGCGGCCGCGGCTTTCGCGGGATGGCTTGCCATTGCAGCAGGGTTGCTGGTACTGCTGCTGGCCCAATACCACTGGCACAAACGCCGCGTAATGACAAACATTTCGGCGCCCGCGGAAGAAGCTGCACGGGTTTTCCGCGAGGAGAAACAGCGGCTCGGGATACGCACGCCCGTGTCTCTGTTTGTGTCGGACAACCTGGCGTCGCCTGCCGTGTTCGGGGTCGTGTATCCGATGGTGCTCTTGCCGGAGGCGCACATTCTCCAGGGCGGCGACCTCCGCTCGGTTCTGGCGCACGAATTGGCGCATGTGAAACGGCGCGACGTTGCAGCGGGGTGGCTGGCGTCCGTGCTTTCTTGTTTGTACTGGTTCCACCCGGGGGTTTGGCTGGCTAATCTCTACCTAAGGAGGGAACGTGAAATGGCTTGTGATGACATGGTTCTACGCAATTCAACCGTCGACGGCGCCGACTATGCCTCGACGATACTTTCCGTGGCCCAAAAATGCCGTTACCAGGCGCCCGTGGGGGCGGGGCTTCTCGGAATCCTGGAGTATTCAGACAACCTCATGGCGCGCGTCCGATCCTGCGCCGACAGCGCGCGGACTCGCAAGATGGGGAAAGGTGCGTTTGCTCTGCTTATAGCTGTGTTGCTCGCATTGCCCATGGGGGATTGGCAGTCAAAAGCCGAAGCGGCCGACACTCAGCCTGCGGCGGCCGCGCAGCCTGCTCTGCCGGCCCAGCCTGCTCCCGCCGCGCCGCCTGCGGCGGCGGCCCAGAGTTCGTCGGTGCCTGAAGTGGTTTCGACGTCTCCCGCGGTGGGAGCGACCGATGTGGATCCCGCTTTAACGGAGATAAAAGTCACGTTCGACCAGGACATGAACATGGGCGGCTTCTCCTGGACGGGCGGCGGCGAGTATTTTCCCGAGACTGCCGGCAAGCCGGAATGGGTGGACAACAGGACCTGCGCACTGCACGTGAAATTGCAGGAAGCTCACTTCTACCGCGTTGGTATCAACTCAAAGTCGTACAACAATTTCCGGGGGACAAACGGTATGCCCGCCCGCCATACAGCCATCTATTTCACCACCCGCGGAGCCAAACCGGAAGACGTCGCCGCGCTCAAGCCGCCGAAAGTGGTCTCACTTACTCCCGCGGATCGAGCGACCGATGTCAAGCCAGGCACCGTTGAGGCCGTAGTCACGTTCGATCAGCCGATGGGCGGGGGCATGTCGTTCACCACGCGCGGTGGCAAGGACAAGTTTCCTGAGATGACAGGCGAACCTGTTTGGAGCGCCGACAAGAAATCACTCACGCGCACGCTCAAGCTCGAGCCGAACAAGTCTTACGTCATCGGCCTCAACTCGGACAGCTACATCAATTTCTCGAGTGACCACGGCGTTCCGCTGGAGCCGGTGGTCTGGAAATTCCAGACTGGCAACTGATTCACCAACTACCAAGAAGGAAGGAGCAAAGAATGAGAATGCATGGGGTATTGCTTATTGCCGCGATAGTCGCACTTGCCGGCTGCACGGCGCCGTCGTCAACTCCAGAACCAACGACCAGTGCCGCGCCTGCCGGACCGCCGCAGATCGTGTCGCTCGAGCCCGCCAACGGTGCGACAAACGTGACGTCGGGGGCCACCCAGGCTGTCGTCACCTTCGACCAGCCAATGGGCGGCGGTATGTCGTTCACGACGCGCGGCGGCCCTGATAAGTTTCCCGAAATGACAGGCAAGCCCGTCTGGAGCGCCGACAAGAAGACTATCACGGCCACCATGCAACTCGGACCCAACCGCCAGTACGTCATCGGCGTGAACTCGCCAAACCACGCCAATTTCAAAAACGAACAAGGCGTCGCGTTAGTACCCGTCATTTGGGAATTCACCACCGGCAACTAGACGCCCCTTTCTCCCCTGGGGGCGCGGCCACTCATGCCGCGCCCCCGTCCCTCGCTCAACCCTCTCTTTAGCCTGCTCAACGACTCCGTCATTGCCGCCCGCCCCGTCCATGCGGTACCCTTAACGTATGGTGCACAAGCGAAAAACAGGGACTGACTCGATTTTCGTCAGTTTGGGGGCGCATTTTCGGCCCGTAGGCGGTTTGAAAATCGCGTCTGCTCTGAAAATTCCCTGCGCTTTACCAGATCCAACCACTGATGCAGACAGCGTAGGTCCGAATTCCGATTCGGACTGGACAACCCACCGGGCCGGTCCCATTCGGAGATGGGACCTACGTTGTCGCCCGTTGGTTTTCATCGTTTACGGGGAGGCAAAGCCTCATGACCAACTGTCCCTGCTTTTTGCGGCATGAATACGTTACCGAATTTATGAAGTGGCCCACTT
>JAPLKX010000076.1 GCA_026387845.1 Candidatus Hydrogenedentota bacterium
CGAAATTCAACATCCTGCGCCGCCGTCATCACCACAAACGGAATCCTGAAACTGTGCCCGCCCTCCTTGATAGCGTCGCCGAAGCCCGCCGAAAACTCCCCCTTCCGGCCGACCTGCCACTGTTTGGGCGCATCCAGTCCGGCGGTCAGTAGGACACCTTCCGCCTGCAGATCGGTCATGCGCCACCGGACCGGGAAATTACCCACGCCTTGTTTCTCCATCAGTTGGAAGGCGAGGGTTACGGCTTTTTTCCCGGCGACCTGCGCGGTGACGTCCACCGCCACCTCCTGCCACGTACGCCCGCCGCCTTGCACGTCCTGCTCCCAGACCACCGTATCATCAACCAGAAATTGCTTGAAATGGTACCCGGCCGTCGTACCGTAGAAGTCGTCCAACTCACGAAACCGGATGATGTGCTTGTCTGCCGGAAGCACTTTGGCCGCCTGGCTGATTCGCACGAAATCTCCCGCAACCGACTGCTGGGCCGCGGGAAAACTGAGTTGGCCCGGCATCACCATGACCTCGTCATTGAGCATGGCCCGCGCATGCGCTATCTCATCGCGATCCTGCGGATAGGCAACCACCACACCGTCAATCACTTCCCTGTAGGCTTCCACGAACTCACGGTCTATCTCGTTGAAATACATTAACGGCAAAAAGGCCAGCTTGGGGTTTACGCGGTGGGCCCGCGCCTGCATGTCGCGTAAATAGCCCGGCGTGTACAGGGCCTTGTTCGCGTAGAAATCGTCGATCACCCATGCGGCCAGATTCGGAAACTCGAGCGACAACCCCGCTATCTCCTCCGCCCAACGCTGGTAGTCCAGCCGGAATGGCTCCGAATAAGATGTCGTGTTGGGCGGGCTTTCCGATGGCGGCACAAGATACGGCCACACCTCTATCCCCGCCTCCGCCGCTTTGGGCAGGAAACTCTTTAGATCCTCCCAGTCCGTCGATTGCCATACCAGCCAATAATACGTGGACGCCCCCAGGTCCTTGAGGCGCGCGACCATCGCGTCGGCATCGACCCGTCCGTCCGCGCCGCGCAACAACGCGGCATACGCCGCCTCGCCCAGATCTTCCGGCAATCTCATCTCAGCCGCCCCCGACGCACCGGCAAGCCAGCCGTACGCAAGCAGGCAAATGGCTGCTATTCCCCTGGCATTGATTTCAACCATTGTCACCTATCTCCTCTCCACGACGCTTTCCGTCAAAACTACTCAGTTTTTCCAATCCAGTCAACAACGATTCCAACGCCATGGCTTCGCCAAAGATCCCGTGATACAATCGGCCCATGAACTATGCAAAGCTGATGGGACTTCTTGCGCTCATGGTTGCGGCGGGCGCGTTTGCCGCCGATGATGTGGTGGTGGAACGAGTCATGGGCATCGAGGTGCCCGGGGAGTACAAGCACCCGTGCACGATCACGCAACTGGGCAACGGTGACCTTTACATCGCCTACTACGGCGGCTTGGGCGAATACGAGGATGATTCGAAGGTGTGGGGAATGCGCAAGCCGGCGGGGTCAGACACGTGGTCGGCGCCCGAGTGCATAGCCGACACCCCGTTCCGCGGGGAGGGCAATCCCGTAGTCTGGCAGGCGCCGGACGGGCTGGTGTGGCTGTTTTATGTTCAGCGTTACGGCGATACCTGGTCGGACTCCCGCGTCAAGGGAAAGATCTCCAAGGACGGCGCCAACACCTGGTCCGACTCGTTCATGCTCACGTTCCAACAAGGCACGATGGTGCAAGGCCTCCCCATCGTCCTTAACAACGGCGACTACCTGTTGCCCGCTTACCACGAAACCGGGCACGACCAGGAAAAAACCAACCCCGACACCGAATCCTTGTTTTTCCGCATCAATCCCCGCACGAACACCTGGGCCGAAACCGGCAAAATCGTGTCCGACAACGGCAACCTCCAGCCCCACGCCGTCCAACTCTCCGACTCCCGCCTCATTGCCTATTGCCGTCGCGGCGGAACGTTCGACCCCCTGCCCGACGGCCGCATCATCCGCGCCGAATCGCATGATGGCGGAAACACGTGGACCCGCGGGGCTCCCTCACAGTTCAAAAACCCCAACGCCGCCATCGCGTTCATCAAGCTGGCCAACGGCCATCTCTTACTCGTCTACAACGACAGCATTTCGGCAAGAATGCCGCTTACGGCGTCGGTATCCACGGACGACGCTACCTGGCCCTACAAACGCAACTTATCGGAAAGCAGTGGCTACCGGGATTTTGCCTACCCCGTGGCCATTCAAACACGAGACGGCAAGATCCATCTCGTCTGCACCACGGACGAGCGGAAAACCATCCTTCATTTCACGTTTGACGAACAAGCCATCCTGTTGCATCCGGCCGAGTCTAACGCACAATAAGAGCCGCGGCGCCAGATTTGGGGGCTTTTTTGCACCGACGTCCAGTCAGGTTTCCTGCGCCGCGAACGTATATACTGCAGAGGAGAGGACCACATTGCTTACCTTGATACACTCCGACCGGGCGGTGGTGCGGAAGGTGCTTGCGGGCAATCCGGGGGCACGTAAATCCAGTTTGTCTATCCTTCATGATTCGTCCCTCCTCGGTTGTTGAATAAAGCCAAGATTCCCATGCTTGACCCTCCTGCCCCTCACACGGGCAAGACTACAACCATCATACTAATCACAAAACAAAATCCTGTCAATCGTCCCATCCGCATAAAATCCTCTTAGCCCATCAACGCCCCACCGCACCAAAACCACTAACCCATTTTCCGCAGTTGGGGACCGTGAGATTGGAATTTCTTAGGAAATATGGAGATTTACACCAAAAGTCTGCACTACATTTTGGATCGCCGTTTAGATGGACTTGGGTTTGTTGGGTAGTGGCAGTCCGAGTTTC
>JAPLKX010000014.1 GCA_026387845.1 Candidatus Hydrogenedentota bacterium
GCCTCGGGCCGGGCAACGGTAACTTCTCCATCTTTAACGGCCTGGGTTTTAACGGCGGCACAGACGACGACGACGCCGATTACGTCTATTTCGAGACTATCCTGCGATTCTGATGGGTCTGTTACGGCTGAAGAGGTGGCGGGAATCCAGAGCAGTTGTTAAACAAACTGCCGAAAATGTAGGTCCCGTTTTCCGAATGGGACCGGTCTGGTGGGTCCTCCAGTCCGAATCGGAATTCGGACCTACGCTGTCTGCATCGGGACGACGGAGGCGTAGTTATTGTAAGAATTTGGCGATACGCGCCGCAACTTTCAGCAAGACTTCCTGCACGCGGTACGTGCCCTGTTCCAGAGATTTACGTATTTGCTCAATCCGTTCCGTGCGGACCGGGTCGTCTTGTTCGCTCGCCTTTGCCAGGATGAGGGCTGTGGCGCCCAGGTTCGCCCCATCGGTTACGGGCGCGGGTTCTTCGTCACCACCCGCGGCAAACCGTTCCGCCTCTGTTCGTAACTCGTTTACCCGCCTCGGGTTGGCGGGTTCGGCATAAATGCCTATACTCGATACGCCAACCATATAATGTCTCCTAATCTGCACCATCGGGTGCTGCTGACACTCAGATCATCGGCAGGTCCTCAAACCGGCTTTAATCAATTCCCTGTGTAGCGCAGGCGTCTGCCTGCTCTTTTTTGTGGTGCGGGCGTCTCGCCTGCTCTTTGGGACGTGCAGGCGGGACGCCCGCACCACAATTCGAATGTTTGCAACCGTAAGGTTCCGGCCTCTACTATTTCGGGCATGAAAAACATTTCCGCCACCCCCGCCGAATCCCTCGCCCGGTTGAAGGCAGGCCATAAACGTTTCCTTCTCGGTCAATGTGAGCACCCTCACTCCGATCTAGTGCGCCGAAAAATGGTGTGCAATGAAGGCCAGCACCCGTTTGCCGCCGTCGTTAGTTGTTCCGACTCGCGCGTACCTGTCGAGCTAATCTTCGACCAGGGAATCGGCGACCTGTTTGTAGTCCGGGTTGCCGGCAACGTGTGTAACGGCGACGAAATCGCCTCAATCGAGTACGCCGTCGAACATCTCGGCACGCCGCTGTGCCTCGTCCTCGGCCATACCCGATGCGGGGCAGTCACGACCGTCGTCAGTGGCGCGGTGCTCGATGGCCATCTGGCTCAACTGGTGCAAAAAATCAATGACGCGGCTGACGACGCTTGGCGGGAAGACCCGTCACTCTCCGGCGACGCTCTCGTAGACGCCGCCGCTCGATGCAATGTAAGGCGCGGCATGGCAGACCTCGTACAGGAGAGCCACATCATCTCCGCCAGGGTTGATTCGGGAGCTCTTCAGATTGCCGGAGCCATCTACAACTTGGCTACCGGCGCCGTTGACTGGCTCTAAGCTTGCCCAGGATAAGTGCAGCCGCATCAAACATTTAGCGGTCCCTTTGGCTATCTATCCCCCATTGAGCTCTTTAATTTTGTTAAACCTCCTTTTAATTTTCTTGACATTTCGACAAAGTTGAATTATATTTAAGTCGACTTAACTTTTATTCATGTGAGGCAGACGGCATGAATGAGCAGCGGCCCGAATGGGTACAGGCCATGGAACCCGAAGATTGGCAGTTCCTGAAGCGCTTCTTGTTGGCGAGTGGTTCGTTGAAGGCGCTGGCGGAAGAGTACGGGATTTCGTACCCGACAGTCCGGTCGAGGCTGGACCGGTTGATCGCGAAAGTGCGGGCGGCGGACGGGCCAGGCCCGGTGGATGCGCTGCACCGTCAGATCCGGGTGCTGGTGGCGGAGGGGAAAATGGATAGGGTTGTGGCGCGGCGGCTTCTCGAGGCGCACCGGGATGTGCTGCGGGAACACGGGGTGGAGGACGGAAACTCATGCAAATAATGACGGTAGTTGTGCTTTTGCTGGCGAGTTCGGCAAGCCAGCCGGAGGTGCTGGGCGTATATCCGGCGGACGAGTTGACCGACGTGCAGCACGGCAAAGACATCCAAGTTGTCGTGGACAAATCGGTAACGTCGGACGGCGGGGGATCACTGAAGGTGACCTTCACCGGCAGTGGCAACGCCGAGGCGATGCTGTTCGCGCAACAGATGTCCGGCGTCGACAATGCCGTGCTGTGGTACGAGGTGGACATCCGGTGCGAGGAACCGGCAGGCATGGCGTACGCCGCGATGTGGACCATTCTTCCGGACGGCAACAGCTATTTCTCCCGCGGGCTGGATCAACCCTGCACGCAAGAATGGCGAAGGAGCCGGATTCCGTTCCTGCTCGAGAAGGGCCAGCGGCCCGACCGCGTTGTGATGGGGGTGCGGTTCAACGGGCCGGGGACGGTCTGGCTGGACAACGCGCGGCTCGTCAAGAACGACCGGGGCGATTGGACCAGCCGCGGCATGGGTGTTTTCGCAACCGTTTTCGGCGTGGTAACGGGCATATGGGGCGCTCTGGCAGGAATCCTTGTATCGCGCGGCAAGGGGAAAACGCTGGTAGTGGGGTTGGGTGTGGCACTTTTGATTAGTGAAGTGGTTATGCTGGGTGTGGGAGTCGGCTTTCTGGCAGCGGGACGGCCGGTGTCGGGAGGGTTGCCTTGGATCCTGATCGGCGCCATTGGGAGCATCTCGATCGGCTTGCTCGTGCTGTTGGTGCTGAAACGTTACCGGGACTTTGAGGCTCAGCGGCTGGCTGCACAGGATGCTTCTGACAGCCTCTAGGCATGCGGAGAGACACTTGGCCTTTTACAGCCGCCTCCTGGGTGTGCCGTGGGTGTATGAACGGCTGCGGATTGCGCTGCTTGGCGGTGGGCCGGCGGGAGACGTGTTCGGCTGGCTGGGCGACACGCGCGAAGACATCTTGATAGACATCGGTTGCGGCACGGGCATGGCCATGGACCGGCTCGGTGCGGTTGCTGAATATCACGGGTTTGATACTGACGCACGGGCTCTGCAAAGATTCCGCCGGCGCGCTCTGCCAGAAAACGTTCATCTGTACAACGCGGCGGTGACGCAAGCGGACCTCGACCGTATCCAGCCGACAAAAGCCATCATGATGGGCCTGTTGCACCACTTGGCGGACGCAAAAGCCGCAGGACTCTTATCGATGCTGGCGCGCTGTCCCACCGTGCGCAGCGCCATCACGCTCGACCCGGTTCTCATCGACGGCAAGCCGCTCAACAACCTCCTGTGCCGGCTGGACCGCGGCAGCCACGTCCGCACGCGGCCCCAGTATGAGGCGTTGATCCAGGCGGCAGGCTTTGAAGCAGTCAGAGCGGAAGTCTTACCATCCGGCAACGGCGCCGCATTCTATTTCTGCACGCTGCTCAGCAGGAATCAAGAGTAGTGGACGTTGTGGACATTGTGGACGCTGTGGACAAACATAATCGAAAGTAGGCCGTCCACCATGTCCACTGTGTCCATCGTGTCCACTATGTCCACTGCCTTTTCTTTTCACATGAAAAACAGCTAATATGTTTTTTTCGCCATAGGAGGAGCCGCGGCCATGGATAGACAGCAGGTTTACGCCGAGAAACTCAACCGTTATGTCACTGCCATGCGAAACGAAAAGCCGGACAGGGTGCCGATTCGGCCGTTTGCGGCGGAATTCACGGCCAAATACGCCGGATATGACTGCCAGCAGGTTACCCACGACTACAACAACGCCTTCGCCGCCGCACGCAAAACCGCTCTCGATTTCGACTGGGACGCAGCCGTTGGCAACATGGTTTACGTCTGGACGGGCCTGACCCAGGCTATCGGGCTGAGGTACTACGGCATCCCCGGCATCGACGTGGACCCGAATACGGGCTTCCAGTACATCGAGCCGCCCGAAAACGAAGCGTTCATGCGGGAGGACGAGTACGACGCCCTCATCGACGACCCCGTTGCGTTCCTCTACAACGTCTGGTTGCCCCGGGTTTCCCGCGACGTGGTGCCCATCGGCCGGCCGTCCACCTACAGAAACAACCTGTCGTTTGTCAAAGGCGGGATGGCCATGCTCAACTATTTCATGGCGTTCGGCACGCAGGGCCAGTTGTTCCGGAACGAAGTCGGCACGGTCGGCGCGATCAGCGGCATTTTCAAAGCCCCGTTCGACATCATCGCGGACAAGCTGCGCGGGTACATCGGCCTGATGAACGACATCGTGACGCAACCGGACAAAGTGCTGGCGGCGTGCGTGGCGCTGATGCCGCACCTGCTGGCGGTCGCATTGTCGGGGGCGGACCCCGAGAAATACGTCCCGATTGGGTTCTGGATGCACCGGGGTTGCGTGCCGTTCATTTCGTACCAGCATTTTGAAACCATGTACTGGGCGACGTTGAAGCCCATCATCCAGGAAATCTGGGCGCAGGGGCACCAGGTCCTGTTTTACGCCGAAGGCAACTGGACTCCCCACCTCGAAACGTTCTGCGAACTGCCCGAGCGCAGCATCGTGTTCCACTGCGACCAGACGGACATCCAGGCCGCCCGGAAAATCCTCGGCAACCGGTTCTGCATCAGCGGCGGAATTCCCAACTACCTGCTCGCCTACGGCACGCCGCAGGAAGTCAGCGACTACACCAAGAAAGTCATTGACACGCTGGGCCCCGACGGCGGCTACATCATGGACGCCAGCGCCATCATCCAAAACGACGCCAAGGTCGAGAACGTCCGCGCCATGACCGACACCACCCGCGAGTACGGCGTGTACGGCGGCCGGCCCTCGACCAAGCCGCCTGTCCCTCCGGGACAGGATAACCAGCCGCAACAGTTTGTCCAATACCACCCCCACAAAAAGCCCGGCGTCTGCATCCCGTGGGCGGAAAAACGCAAGGAGATCCCGGAAATCAAAGGCGACGAAAAACTGGTGGCCAGGGTGTGGGAAGAAAACGAAGCGTTGGCGTACACTTACATCTGGCATTGCCTGCTGTCATTCTAAGCTATATGGAGTGCGCAAGCTTGCTTGCGCTTTTTGAAAGTGCAGCCTGCAAAGCGGCAGCAAGCTGCCGCACTCCAAATTGGTGCGGGCGTCTCGCCTGCACATCGGAAGGAAATACGCTATGATTCATCGAGCCATGATTCCATTGAGCGTTCTGGCCGTAGTTATTACGCTCCTCGCGGCCTCGGCGCAGTCCCAGGGCCAAATCAGCCTGATCGGCGCCGATTTCTCCACATGGCGGCCCGAGATCGGCACATGGTTCGCCGGCGGCGGCGCAAAACTCGATCCCGCCGACGACAAGCTGCTCAAGACCGAGCCGGGTACCGGTGTGATCATCAACGGACCCGACGGTAAAACCAAGCACCTGCTGTCAAAAGACGAGTTCGGCGATGTCGAAGCCCATATCGAGTTCATGGTGCCCAAAGGGTCCAACTCGGGCGTGTATTTCCAGGGCCGGTATGAGATCCAGATCCTCGACAGCTACGGCGTCGAAAAACCGACCTACACCGACTGCGGCGGCATTTACGAACGTTGGGATGAAAAGCGTGATCCAATGGGCTATGAAGGGACCGCGCCCAAAGTCAACGCCTCCCTGCCGCCTGGCCAATGGCAAACGTTTTACGTCGTCTTCCGCGCACCGAAGTTCGACGCCAGCGGCAAGAAAATCGCCAACGCCAAGTTTGAAAAAGTCGTCCACAACGGCAAACTGATCCACGAGAACGTCGAGGTCACCGGCCCCACGCGCGCCTCGAGGTACAACGAAGAAGCCCCACTCGGCCCACTCATGATCCAAGGCGACCACGGACCCGTCGCCTTTGCAAACATCGCCCTCATCAAGCCCCTGAAGTAGTGTTGGTCACTCTTCCTCGCCCACGTACTCCGCCCTGACGGTGCTGCTGAGGCCGCCGCGCGGGTTTACTTCGATTTCGACTTCCATCCACCGCGGCTCGGCTACTTTCACCAGGTCCTCGAGCATTCTGTTCACCAGGTGCTCGTACCAGATGCCGACATTCCTGTACGACATCAGGTAATACTTGAGCGACCGCAGCTCGATGCATTTCTCGCCGGGCGTGTAGGCGATCGTCACGCGGGCGAAATCCGGCAACCCCGAAAATGGGCACACCGACGTGAACTCGTCCGTCGTGGTGACGATTTCGGCGTTCCTCCCCGATTCCGTATCCGCGTATTCGTACTCGAAGCACTCGAGCACGCCCGGGTCGATGGCCTCCGGCCCCTGGAACGGCAGAGTCCGGCCATGGGCTTTAAATTGTTCTTTGGGCGACTGCCCCCGCTTCCTTTTACTTTCCACGATATATGCACCTTGCTGAGTTTGTTTCCTGCACCACGACGATGTTCAGGTCGTCGATTGACCGCGACAGAAAATCCCAGATCCACGCGCAGAGCCGCTCGCTGGTGGCGGCGCCGATCCCCGCCACTTCGTTGAGATACCGGTGGTCGAGCGCCTCGTACAAACCCCGCAGATGGCCCCACAACCGCATCAGGTCCATCGCGCCCGCCTCAACGTGGTACGTGTGGCCGTGCAACCCCCGGCAGGGGTGGCCGTCCGGCAAATGCGGCAGGCTCTGCGCCGCCTCGAACGAAAACCGCAACCGCCGGGGCAGGTTCCTGAACAGGTCCTCGTCCAACTCCTGCGGCGCGAAATCACCCGCACCCGCCGCCGTTACCCGCACCTCCTTCAGCATCGGCAGGGCCGGCCGCAGGCCCTTGTCAAGCCAGGCCGCCAGCCCTTCGAACGACGGCGTTTCGAGCCCGGGGATCTTGTTGAGATCAGAGTGATCCAACTGCCTGCGCAACGGCTCGAACGCGCCGGTGATTTCGCTGAAGTCGATCAGCCAACCATACGGTGACTCGACCGGCCCCGCCACCACGATCTCGATCCGGAAACTGTGTCCGTGCTGCCGCGCTCCGTTCACCCCGCACTCCGGCGCGCAATGGGCCGCCTCGACGTAATATTCTTTTACCAATTCGACGTTCATGGCGTCACACCCCCCTCTGGTCCGGAGGCCAGATGTACTTGT
>JAPLKX010000266.1 GCA_026387845.1 Candidatus Hydrogenedentota bacterium
GACATCGGCTCGATCACGGCCCGCATCCGCGGCCCCCGTTGGCGACTCATCCATCCGCCCACGCACATCCACTACTTCACCCGAAAATCCATCGCCACCCTGCTCGACCGCCTCGGCTATAGCAATCCCCGCTTTTACTACCACCCATTCTGGCGCAGCGCCGACGCCGCCTGCCGCGCCCTATTGCCGACCCCCCTCTACACCCGCCTGCAAGCCCACAACCTGCTCGCATTCAACTTCCCCCTGAACCTCTTCGACATCATGACCGTCTACGCCCACAAAGGGTAGGACAGTGATGGCTGCGGTTTGTCAGCGAACCCAGTCTAAATTGACACGGTTTGATTGGCGTCTCTGTAAATGGCATAACAATGCGGAAGACGGGGATTGACTGCACCCGAGTCTTGGGGGCACCCAGCCAATTCAGTGCCTAGGGAGAATGGATATGGATACGACTCAGGCTAAACACAAATATGCGCAGGCGGGGACTCTATTCAAACAGGGCAAGTATGGCGAAGCGTTGCTTTTGCTGAATGAGTTGGCGGAGGCTTACCCCGCGAGTCCAGACGTCCTCCATGCGCGGGCAATGGTTCTGGTGCAAATAGGCAAGACGGCGGAGGCCGCTGAACTGTGCGACCGGCTCGCCGAAGAACTCCACGATCCACGCGGGAAACGACTGAAGGCCGAACTCGAGACACGCCCGGGAACGGCTCCCAAAACAGGCCTAAATCGGAGATCGCTGTTGATATCAGCTGCGGTTGGCGTGGGCGTCGTTGTCCTGGTTGTTACAGGTCTTTCTGTCGTTGTGGCCATGCTGCGACATGACAACGGTGACAGGAAACTGCCATCGCAATCAGAAAGTCGGCGCATAATCCAAGGCGCCCCACTATCCTCCAGTGCTGGAGAGTCGCTGAGCGCTAAGTTGCTCGCCTTCCGCCACGAGCTCGAACAGGGGAATCTGAAAGCCGCCGAAGAAATGACTGACGAAGACAACTTGCTGGCCCAGGAAATCAGGAAAAACCCGGACCTGCTCGTGCTCTACAATGAGGTCAGCACACGTAAGACGCGGGAAATTGAAATGGGATGCCGTCCGGTGTCCGAACTGGACGGGCCTCAATTGTTTGCCGCGCTTGCCGCTAAGGATATAACGCAAGTCCGAGAGATCACGAGCCACTTTCTTCCGGACGGCAGCCTGCGGGATGTCCGCAACGAGGAAGGTCTATCGCCGTTGCTCTCGGTGGCGCTGACCGGCGACTGGAATTTCTGGATGCAGGCGGCCGCACTATTGCAGTTCGGTGGGCGTGAACGGAACGATGTTTTTGCCTTCGAGGACTCGAGCTTCGGCGAGCAGGGGCGGCTGATGGTAAGGATCGTGGGCATCCCCCGTTTCACTACCCAGGAGGCGAAATGGAAGAATCCTTCCGGGCTAACCTACCTGCAGATTGCGGCTCACCTCGGCAATGGCGTTGCTTGCCACGGCCTCTTGGCGGCGGGTGCGGATCCGAATGCCGCAGACGCCACAGGCTCTACCCCGCTTCACGCTGCCGCAAAACACGGGGCAAAGGGGGCTGTCCTTATGCTGCTGGCCGGAGGCGCCAATCCTTCAGTTAAAGATAACGAAGGCCGGACTCCCCAGGACGTCGCCCGGGCAGGCGATCAGATGGAAATTGTTGGAGTGCTGGAGAACCCGGAGGCAACCCTCGGTAACCTCCCTGAACGCCTTCTGCGCTTCCCTCGGGACTTTTCCAAGGCTCAAATGCTTGTTCGGGCGCCTGGAGACTCCGAGTTGCCTAGCCGAATAAACCCTGAAGGAGGACCCTTAGTGGGCATATTCGGTGATAGCTGGACCCTCTTGGGCCCAGCAGCAGGCGAAGTGTCCATACCCAGGGGAATGGAAGCAAGGATCAACCTGGACTTTTACGACAAGGATTCCCGACCGGATGTGTCGTGCCTATCCAAGCTGGGACCGAATGATGTCCAGTATATTGGGTCTGGGGAGGGCGAGAAGGTGTACCCTGAATACCGGACTCCCAAAATGTTCTTAAGACACATAACGCACCTGACAGGTCTTAGAGAACTCAGGCTGGACTGGAACTTCGAGTATCTTGAGGATTCCGATGGCCAGTTTCTGGGGCAGCTCAAGGGCCTCCGTATTCTCGCGGCGGGCAACAGGTTTCTGGATGACCAACTGGATAGCAAAGACCTTCCATACCACGGGTTTTCGCATCAAGTCCTCGATGATTTGGCAGGATTGGAGGCGCTTGAGGAACTGGATCTCTCAGGTCACAGGATTTCCGGGCCGGGTTTTGAATTCATAGGCCGGCTTACCACATTGAAGAAACTCAATCTCGCGGGCACCGGGATCACAGACGATGACCTGCGCTTCTTGGCTCCACTCCAGTCACTCGATGACCTCAATCTCGGGGGAAATCCCATTACAGATGAGGGTCTGGGTGTGCTATCCAAGCTGGACAGCTTGAGAAGTTTGGACCTGTCAGGCTGCGGCAAAATCAAAGGAATGGGCTTGGCCCATCTCGGGGGCCTGGCCCACTTCGAACGATTAGCGTTGGGCGGGGATTACCGTCTTCCCACGGCGAATCTGTCGGGATGCGTCAGGCACATCGGCCAACTCAAAGGATTGAAGGAGTTGGCATCGTTTGGCGCAGGCGTAACAGACAGCGATCTGGAGCATTTGACGGCCCTTAACTCACTTGAACGGCTCTACCTTGGCTCCGAGCCTATCACGGACAAAGGTCTCCGGATATTGGCCCGTATGAAGTCGTTGAAAGAGCTTACGGTTTTCAACAGTAAAACCACTGAGGCTGGTCGCGCGGAACTTGCCAATGCCCTACCGGGGTGCAAGGTCAAATTTCAATAGGCGGCATACCTGCGGGTTGGGCGATCTAACCTGAGGCTTGTTTATTATAGATTGACTCAACATCAGGCATAATAGAAGGGTAAAGGGCCAGACGCGTTTCCAAGAACCAAACGCGAGTTGATCCCGGTTTTTCACTGTTTTTTTGGGCGTTACAAACTCTACGTATTCCAGGAAGTGTCTGCCCTTAGCGGGTCCGGCTGGCCACCTCCAACTCCGCCTCCGCGCGGTACGGCCGCAGCAACGCCGATGATCCCGCCCCGATGAGCGCGATGACCATCGCCAGAACAAACGCCGGGGCGAATGAGCCCATCTTGTCCGCCATCATGCCCGCCACACTCGGCCCCAGCGCTTGCCCGATCCCGAAAAACAACGTCACGAAACCCAGCCCGGCCGGTGCCAGCCGCGGCCCAAGCAGGTCTCCGCACAGGGCGGCCATAATGGCCGGAATGCTCCACGCCGTCAGCCCGAACAATATCGCCGAGACCGTGATGGCGGCCATCGACCCTTTTGCGGCAAATAGCCCGAACGCCGCCGCCTGCACCACGTACACCATTATCAGCGCCGCTCGCCGCCCAACCCGATCCGACACGCTCCCCCAGATCAGCCCGCACGCCAGGCTGAACCAACCCGTCAGCATGAACAGGTTGCCCGCCGACGCCTGGTTGTAACCCGCCTCACCGAT
>JAPLKX010000571.1 GCA_026387845.1 Candidatus Hydrogenedentota bacterium
ATGTAAGGCTAAAGACACATCGGTGATGTGTCCTGTTGGCCCAAAAGGAAGGGGTTCGGCAATGAAAATACATCAGTTGTCGTTGTTTCTGGAGAATAAGCCGGGCCGGCTGAGCGAGCCGTGCCGAGTCCTGGCGGACGCGGGCATCAACATCCTGACGCTGTCGCTGGCCGATACCCAGCAGTTCGGCATCATGCGGCTGATTGTGCGCGACTGGACGAAAGCCAAAGAGGTGCTCGAGAAGGCCGGCTTCGTGGTCAACATTACCGAGGTTGTGGCTACCGAAGTGGCGGACAAACCCGGCGGCCTGGCCAACGTCCTGGCCATCATGGAAGGCGGGGGCGTCAACATCGAATACATGTATGCGTTCACCGTCCGCAGCGGGGATAAAGCGGTGCTGGTGTTCCGGTTCGACAACCCCGACGCCGCGATCGAACTGCTGAAGTCAAAGAACATTAACGTCGTGGGCGGCGTCGAGCTTTACGAAAGGGCCGAACGCTAGCCGGGGGCCGGCGGCGCGGAACGGGTCAGGTAAGGAATGCCGGATTTTGCCTTGGAAAACGGGGTCTGGTCGTCTGACGAGACCTTGGGGCGGCCGCAGTTGCGGGAACTGCAACTCGAGCGGCTTCGAGACGTAGTAAGCCGGGTCAGCAGCGTTCCTTTCTATAAAGAGACCTTTACACGCGAGAAGATATCCGCTGAGAAGATCCGTTCGCCGGATGACCTGCGCAGGATTCCGTTCACGACCAAAGAAGACCTCCGCCAGCACTACCCATTGGGGTTTCTGGCGGTTCCGCGCGAGCAGGTAGCCCGATTCCACGGCTCGTCCGGGACCACCGGCAAGCCGACCTTCGTCGCTTACACTCGCGAGGACCTCGACACTTGGGCGAACCTCTGCGCCCGGTTCCTCTATGCGGGCGGACTGCGGTCCCACCACACGGTGCACATCGCGTTTGGCTACGGGCTTTTCACGGGCGGATTCGGCCTCCACTACGGCGTCGAGAAAATCGGCGCGGCGGTCTTGCCGGTTGCGTCGGGCAACACGCCGCGGCAAGTGATGCTGCTGACGGATATGGAAGCGGACGCGCTGGTATGCACGCCCAGCTACGCGCTTAACATCGCGGAAGTGGCGCGGGCGCAGGGGGTCGACCCGCGCAAGTTCAACCTCAAGTACGCCCATTTCGGCGGCGAGATGTGGACCGAAGACATGCGCCGCCAGATCGAAAACGAGTTGGACGTGTATGCGTTCAACAACTACGGGTTGAGCGAAGTCATCGGGCCGGGCGTCAGCGGCGAGTGCTGCAAACGCGACGGCATGCATATCCAGGAGGACCACTTTATCGTGGAGTGCGTCGACCCGGCCTCGCTCGAGCCTGTGGCGGACGGCGAATTCGGCGAACTGGTCTTTACCAGCTTAACCAAGCAGGCCATGCCCATCCTCCGGTACCGGACCCGCGACATCGCCGCCCTCGACAGCCAGCCGTGTCCGTGCGGCAGGACCACCGTCCGGATGAGCAGAGTCGCCGGACGGACGGACGACATGCTCATCATCCGGGGTGTGAACGTATTTCCATCGCAAATCGAAGAGGCGCTCCTGCAGGTGGAAGGTGTTGCACCACACTATGTTATAGAAGTTGACCGGCCCGGCGCACTGGACCAGATGACCGTTCGAGTCGAAGTCCGCCCCGAGATGTTCTCAGACAAGATGAGCCAGATGCAATCCTTGCGGGACCGGATCGACCGGAAAATCCAGGCCATAACCAATATCCGCGCTACCGTCGAACTCGTGCCCCCACAGACGCTCGAACGGTCGGCAGGCAAGGC
>JAPLKX010000541.1 GCA_026387845.1 Candidatus Hydrogenedentota bacterium
ACTGCACCGGGATTGCGGCGTCGGCCATAAGGGTTACGGCTCGCGAAACGGCCAACGGGATCACGACGCCCGTCTGTCGCAGGATGAGCGCCAACACGAACGCGTAGATCATCGGGTACAGAAACACCTGGAAAAGCGCCTTGCTCTTCCCATGATAAGCCCGCTGGGCGTAGTAGATGCCGAAACTGTTCTGCAGGCCGCTGCCGATTACCATCACGACCACCGCGAACGCTAGCCCCTCCTCGCCAAGACCGAACATCGCAACCGGCAGGCCGAAATTCCCCAGGTTGGGAAACATCGTCATCATGAACGCCCCAGATTCCGCACCCTCGAGTTTCAGCAGCCGGGAAAGTGCCCCTAAAAGCAACACCATGCAACCCATCACCAGGATTGACGCCGCCGCTATCCGCAAAAACACTCCGCCGGCTATTTCTCTCTCGTAGATGTTTGCGAAAACAAGCGACGGGATGAACAGGAAAATGTTGCACGTCGACAGCGTTTTGGCGTCCAGCAGGTGGCGCCGCCGTAGAACGAATCCCAACGCCGCCACAAACACGATCGGCGCAATCGCGCCAAAAACGTCCCTCACGTCATACCCTTGCCTGGCCGGACCATGCCCGTCACGGACCCGCCCCCGGATGCCCTTCCCAGACCGCGATGCAACTCTTGCCGGCCAGTTTCGCCCGGTACAGCGCCCTGTCGGCGGCCTGTATAAATCCCTTCGGGTTCATGGCGGGCTCGTACTGTGCAAGGCCGATGCTAATACTGGTACCATAGTTGTCTGTTTGACCAAATGACTGCTGAAGCCGCTGGCCGATCCGCGTGGCAATCTCGATGTTGCTCTCGCGCAGCAGCACCGCAAATTCGTCGCCGCCGCAACGAAACCCTTCGTCCTGGCCGCCCCGCACGTTCTGGTGAATGAGCCGGCCCACCGTTTGCAGCACGAGGTCGCCGGTCTGGTGCCCGTGCTTGTCATTGCAAGCCTTGAAACTGTCCAGGTCGATGAACATCAGCGTCAGCAGCGCTCTCCTATGCCGGGCCGCGGCAACCGCACCCTCGATTCGTGTTTGAAAACTCCGCTGGTTGTACAGGTCAGTCAGGGCGTCTTTTTGCGCCGCTTCGGTAAGGCGCAATTCCAAGTCGTGCTTTTCGGAGATGTCCTTGAAAGACAGGCATGCCAGCCGCTTGACCGGCGTGTCATAGAACGTCGTGGAAACATCAAACAGCCGCTGATGGCCGTTGGTCATGAACGTGATTCCGCCGATCAGCCCCTGACCACGGCTCCCGCACACCATCAGCCCCGCCTGAAATCGTTCCGCCTCGCCCGCCGCAAGATACTCCGTCACGCTCCGCGAACGCAGCGCCGCCTCCTCCAGGCTCATCAGTTCGCAAAAAACCTTGTTGGCCGTCTCAATTTCCCCCGTTTCCGCGTCGACGATGACCATTCCCTCGCTGTTCAACTCAAAAATCTTGCGGTACTGAAATGCCGCCTCCGCCAGCCCGTCCGCCATCGAACGTTCCCACAGCACCTGCTCGAGCTTGGCCTGCAACTCCCCCGGCTGGCACGGTTCGTTCAGGACGTCCGCGACCTGCGCCTCAAAAAGCTCCGCGTCCGTCGGGCCGCCCGCACCCGAACGGATTGCCAAAATGCCCAACGACCCGTAGCGATTGCGAAGGCGCCCAACAAAACCAAGCACATCAGGCTCTGCCAACTTCAGGTCCAGCACCAACACATCTATCAATTCCTCCCCCAGGATGCGCTCGACTTCCTGCCGCGATTCCGCTCGCCATACACGGCACCGAAACTGTTTCCCTGCAAGCAGTTGTATACTGCCCGCCAGCGACGCGTCTCCCTCGGCTATAAGTACCGTGCGCCCAGCAAAATCCGGCGTGCCCCCATTGGTGCGCAACTTCCACCACCTTGTCACCACATCGCAATGCTCACGCATGGCGCACGAAATGGCCTCATTACGCCCATTGCAGCTTGTGCTCACGGCACGGCTCCTCCCCTAGCATCCGTGAGAGTATAGAACAAGGTTAAATTATTGTCAAATCCCCCGGTGTTTTTGCAAAATTTGCAGAATATGCCCCAATATTTATGGATTCAGCACCCTTTACCACACGAGCCAAAGCTGCAGGCTATTCAAGAAGCCCTTGACAAAAAAGACGGGAGGCGCCTTTGCTGCGCGCCTCCCGTCAAGTCTACATTAGAAGCTTACTATTTAAACGAAGCGTCCTGCGGAACGTGGATCACGATAATGCCCCGTTCCCCGTTGGGCCGTACTACGCCCAGGAGCAGTGGCCGCCCCGGTTGTGCGCGTTCTTTCAGCACCGCCTTGAACTCATCCAGGTTCGTCACTTTCCGCTGCCCCACTTCCACGATCACGTCGCCCTGCATGACGCCGGCGTCTTCCGCGGGGGTGTTCGGGTTTACCCCAACCACTAAAACGCCTTGCGTCCCCGCAGGCAACTGCAGCCGCTGCGCAGCTTCATCCGTGAGGTTCTGGAGGCGAAGCCCAAGCGTTTCATGACCGTTGGGCGCCTCGGCCGCCGCTTGTTGCTCGCGCGGGAACTCGCCCAGTGTCACCGGGATGTCCTTGATCTGGCCGTCGCGCCACACCGTCACCGTGGCCGCCGTCCCGGGCTTGATCGCCGAGACGTTCTGGATCAGGTCCTGCGGCGAGTTGACCGGCTGGCCGTTGACCGACCGGATCACGTCGTACGTCTGGATGCCGGCCTTTTCCGCGGGAGAGCCGGTCGGCACTTCCGCAACAAACGCCCCGTTCTTGTCAGGCAGGTTGAGCGCCTCGGCGTACTGGTCCGTGGTCGTCACCCGCACACCCAGGTAGCCGCGAACAATTTTCCCCTCCGAAATCAGCGTCGGCACGATGTTCTTCGCCGTGTTGATCGGGATCGCGAAACCAAGGCTGTTCGCCCCATACACGATCGCGATGTTGATGCCAATCACTTCACCGGCTATGTTGCACAATGGGCCACCGCTGTTCCCCAGGTTAATCGCCGCATCCGTCTGGATGAAATTCTGGAACCGGATGTTCTCGGGCAGGTTGAGGTCTCTGCCGAGCGCGCTGATGTGCCCAAACGAGAACGATCCCTCGAAACCACGCGGGCTGCCCGCGGCTATGGCGTACTGGCCAACCTTCAACTGGCTGGAATCGCCGAGCTGCACAACCGGCAGATCCATGCCCCCGGTGTCAATCTTGATTACGGCCACGTCCGTGTCCGGATCCCTGCCTACCACTTTGCCGGGAACCTTTTGGCCGTTCCACAGGCCCACCTCGATTTCAGTCGCCCCTTCCACGACGTGATTGTTCGTTATGATGTGGCCTTGCTTGTCGTAGATAAAACCCGACGCTTGCCCAATCCGCAGGCGGCGTGGGTGCTGCGGCGGCATTCCGCCTTCGGGATTCTGGAACGGAATCCCGAAAAACCGGAATATGTCCTCAAACTGATTCATGTTACCCGCGCCGCCTTCCTCCGGCGTCATCTTCGTGTCAATGTTAACCACCGCAGGCCGGAGAGCAGTCGTTATATTTTCAAACGCCTGTTCTATTTCCTGCAGGATGGGGTCCACAGGCTGCGCATAAGCCGCCGACCCCGCAACTACCGCTACTGCAACTACTACTGCCAATACTGAGCGTTTCATGAGTGTTCTCCTATCGTTTCGGCGAGCGTGCGCGGGTGTATCGCGTTGTAAATCACGTCGCGGATCTCCGCCGTGGTTTCTGTATGCTCCAGCTTGTGTCCGTGCAGCGTTACATAAAACGAATCGCGCACCCGCCGGACGTCCGTGACGATTCGGGCCGCCGCAATATCCAGGCCCGCGTCCGCCATGGCGCGCGTAATGTCATAAAGAAGCCCCGTCCGGTCCCCGGTTTCCACGTCGATCACCGTGTGCGTGCGCGACGATTCATTATCAAACGTGATCCGCGTCGTCGCCGCCACTCGAGGCTGCAGCAGGGCAAACAACCGCCGCCGCGACCGGTCCACGTACCTTTGCACGTCTTCATCTCCCAGCAACACCGCACGCAGCACCGCCGACACCGCCTCAAACTGCTCCGCCGTCAGCGGTTTGCCGCGCGTCGCGTCGCGCACCGTAAAACAATCCACCACGATCCCGTCCGGTCGAGTGAACAACGCCGCGCTGTTGATGTCTATCAACTCCGACGTGAAACTACCAGCTATCTTCGAGAAAAGACCTTGCCGGTCTCCCGTACACACAACAATCTCGCTCATCCCCGTCTGTTCCTGCGTGGTGCACCGTAGCGCCAATCGGTTCTCCCGCGCCTCCGCCACGCAACCCAGGTGGTGCGCGATTTGCCGCGGCGAAAACGCCACAAAATACCGCTCCCCAAGACCCTGAAGGTGCGAATCAACCTCACCAGCCAACTCGCTCCCAACCAGACGGCGCACCTCCTCCGCCTTGGGCGATTTCCAATACGCTTCATCCAGCACTTCCGCCCGGCCAAGCAGGATCTTCTCCGTTTTCAGGTAGAGCTTTGTGAGCAGCGTCCCTTTCCAATCGTTCCACACCCCCGGGCCTACCGCCGAAAGATCCCCGTAGCTCAGCAGGAATAGGGCGCGCAGCCGTTCCTCGGTTTTCATGGTTGCCGCAAACGATTCAACGATGCCGCTGTCGTCGATGTCGCGGTGCTGGCTGATGCGCGTCATCAGCATGTGGTGCTCCACCAGGAACGCGATCCGCTCCGTGTCGTCTTCCGGCATACCGATCCGCCGGCAGATCGTTCGGGCGATCTCGACTCCCCGCTCAACGTGCCCTTCCCCCCCGCCCGCTTTACCCAAATCATGGAATAAAATTGCCATCACCAGGAGGTAGGCGTCCGGCAGATGCTCGAGGGCCTTGTTCAGGCACGCGCCCGCAGGCCCCTCCAGTCTCGGCAACTGGGCCAGCGCTTCAATGGCGCGCAGCGTGTGTTCGTCCACCGGATATTGATGAAAATCTTCATAGCAGATCACGCCCTGCACCGCGCCAAATTCCGGCAGGTACCGGCCCAGCAGGCCCGCGTTCGACGCCTGCCGCAAAGCGTACCCCGCATGCAGCGGCCTGTTGCAGATCGCTATGAAAAACCGACGCACCAAATCGTCGCCGCGGAACGCAGCCGTCACCAGATCCAGGCTCGCCGCCACCTGGCGCTCCGTCGTACGGCCAAGCGGAACCTGACGCCGCGCGCATTCCCAAAATACCTCCATCAGGCGCGACGGCCGCTCCGAAAACCAACGGCTGTCATCGATGCCCGCCTCCAACTGCCCTTCCTCGATCATAATTTCCGCACGCCCCGGCGCCGCGCCGCCTTCCGCGCCAACGCCCGCGGACGGGTGTCTGTCGCAGACCTGCGCCGCTATCCGAAGCAGGCGCCGCAATTTCCGGCACGCCGCGTAGTAGTCCTGCATCAGGCGGTGCATATCCTGTTCGGCGCCTTCGCCATAACCGAACGCGCGCGCCACGTGCTTCTGATTCTCGTACGTCAGCCGGTCGTCCTGTTTTCCCGCATGGAAATGAAGCTCATTCCGCACCCGCCACAAAAAATCAAGCGACTGAACGAACGACAGGTGCTCGTCTTCCGACACAATCCCTAACGACGCCACGTCGTCCAGCGTCAGCGGCCCGTAAGTCATCATGAACAACCACAGCGCCGTGTGAAAGTCCCGAAGCCCCCCCCGGTTCTCTTTCACATTCGGCTCGCTCCGGTAAAGGTCCTGGTGTTCTTGCGCCAACAATTCGTAACGTTCCCGCGTTTTCGCCCGCACATACGAAGATGACATTTCCCGCCGTGCCACCAATTCCCGCAGGTGAAGCTTGAGCCGGGCGAACGTCGTGCTGTCCCCCGCGATGATTCTCGATTCCAGAACGCACGTGAACGCCTTCAGGTCGTTCGACACCAGTTCTAGGGTTTCGTCCACGCTGCGGATCGAGTAGCAGATCTCGAATCCCACGTCCCACAGGAATGGGATCATAAAGCTGTTGAGCGCCCGGATATTGTCGTCGAGGCCCCCCTCATACAACAGGCATACATCCAGGTCCGAGTGCGGGCTTAATTCGCCCCTGCCGTAACCGCCCAGCGCCAGCAAACACGCCCGGCTCAGCAGCGCATCCCGGTTTTGAGCCGAGCACAAACCAAAATCCAGTACACCCCGCAGTAACCGGTCCGCGCTTTCCGTCAGCATCCGCACCACGTTCGCGCCCGACTCGCCCGCGGCGTGCCGCGCCCGGATTTGACCCCGTTCCGCCAACATGTATTCCCGGGCCGCCGCAATCGCGTCCTGCCGCGGGACCGCCAAGAACCCCGGGCAATCCCGTCTCGCCAGGTCTACCAGGTCTGTAAAAGAAGCGCTCATCAGCTTGCGCTCGTTTCCTTCTCCCGCGCCGTCGTATTCCCCGGCGCGGGTTTTTGTGCCTCATCCATGCGCGCGTAAGGCGGACCCACAAATACCAGGTTCAACTCCCGTGTCCAGCCATGCTCGCCCGATGCCGTCTTCACACGCGCCCAACCGTTCCGCCGCTGATCCACCGTTACCCGGTCGCCCGGATAAAGCTCGAAACGGACCGCATCGCTCTCACTGGTCCCATACGTGACCGCAGCGTCCGCGTCGGCAACCGCCAACGCCGGCCCATGCGCTTTCGCCCAGGCCGACCCGCCGAACGCCAACGCCAGCACCGCCAATACGGCCGCCGCCGGCCGCGTGTAACGAACCGGCCGGAATTGCCTCAACCCAAGCACCACCCAAAAACCAAGCCAAAACAACAACGCCAGGCGCGTCGTCGTCTCTCGCGAAACAAGGTAATGCCAAAACAACAGGCTTTGTTCCCAATCCGACGGAAGCGGCCTCGCCAGATGCTGGCGCGTCTCCCGCACGGCCTTCTCGAGGTTCTCCCGGGCATTGTCAAAGCCCGGATCGAGTTCGAGCGCCCGCTCATAATTCGCGATGGCCGCGCCAAGCCGCCCGCTCCTGTAGTACGCGTTGCCCAGGTTGTAAAACAGCGCCTCGTGCGCCACCGACTCGCCTACCATCTGCTCATACGTCCCAATCGCAGTCGCATAGTCCCCCGCATCGTACGCTTTCGCCGCCCGGGCAAACTCCTCATTGTATACGCCCGCGCCCGTGCCAACCAGCACGCACATCAGAATATTCGCCATCATACCGGCGCCTCCGCCCCATGCGACTCCAGGCGCGCGATCGCATCGAGCGCGCCACGGCTCAACGCGGCGATCTCGTCCCTGCTCAGTTTCGCCCCGCCGTATCGAGTCCGCTCGCACGCCCGCAAAATCTTCCGCACATGCTCTTTGACCTCCGCCTCCACATGCCCCGCCTCGAGCGTTTGCGTCACTTCCTGCGAGGTCAGGCCCGTCTCCTGAAGGTTGTAACGGTCCGCAACGTAACCCAGCAGCGCTCGGTACAATTCTTCCGCCGGTTCCGCCGAGCCTGCCGCCGCATCGAGCCGCTTGACGGCCCGCGACCGCGCCCTCCGCGCACGCGCATAGGCCGGGTCCCGCTCGAACCGCCGCTTGCGCCGCATCAACAACGCAACTCCCGCATACGCCAACACCGGCGCCGCCGCCGCTGCCGGTGCCATCGCGTCCGAACGTCGCACCGGGCGCAAACCCGCAGGCCCCGCCGCCAACGGAAAAATGTCATCCCCTATCATGTTGACAGACCCCGCCGGGTCCGGATCGCGGTTCTGCGTCATCAGCTTGCGCGGGCCCGTGTATTCCGCCGACTGCAGCACATGCACCAGCAGCGGCTGAGTCGATTCGGTCTTGTAAGCCCCGGCCCCGGGGTCGAAATATCCGTATTCGATCGGCGGGATGCTCAACTCGCCCGGCGCCAGCGGCGTTACCGTGTACGTGAACGTCTTCTCCACGTCCGCACCCGTCGGTTCACTTGGCGCAGGCGACCGGTCCGGGTCCGAAATATAGGCCTTCTCCACTTTGGGCATCCGCGGCGCACCTATCGCGTCCGGATTGCCCCTGCCTCGAACCGTCACCACCAACTGCATCGGAACACCCTGGACACCATCCTCCCGCGAAAGTTTCGCCGCCAGCGTGTACGTTCCGACAGCGCCCGAAAAACCCGGCGGCGCATCAGGAAGCGCCATCACACGGATCGGGATCGCCGGCGCCTTTCGCTGGATTCGCCATTCACGCACCCCGTAAGACGCCGCGCCTTCCCACCCCCACTCGCCTACCTGAAGATCACCCGCAACGGTCGGGTAAAGCGTGCGCCGGTACGTCACCGCCTTAAACGCCCGCCCATCCCGGCTGGTTTCCGTCACATCTTCCTCGAGCGGAGTCGGGTAAAAACCCTCGCACGACGGCGGCTCGAACGGCTGATCGCGATAATTGTACACGCGAAATCCGCTCGCGTTCAGTACCCAGATGCAAAGCGTCTGCTCGACCGGCGCCCCCTGGTAAACCTGAGTCTTGTCAACGTGACTCTCAATAACTACCGCTTCCTCCAGGCTCACCTCATTGTCCTTTGCGGGCGGCTGGGGCATTTGCGGAAGCACACGCGGCGGCCAAACCTGGGTCGGCGCCGGACCCCGAGGCATCCTCACCTGCGGGACAGACGCATCCTGCACCGTCAGATCGATCGGTTCCGTGGTCTGCGCCTTCCCCTCAACCTTAATCTGGATCGGCGGGATCGTTATCTTTCCCGGCTTGGTCGCGTAAACGGCGTAGCCATATTTCTGCCGGCTGACCGCCGTGTTCGTTGCGCTCGAAAACTCCATCTGCGTGGACTGCGTGCTGGGCCGCGCGCTTATTTGCAGCCCATCCACCGCCGGCATCGTCGGAAGCTCGTCCGCCCGACCGTTTATCTCGATCACAAGCATGAACTGCGCACCCGCCGTGACGGTCGTCTCATCCACGTACGCCCGCACCGGCGCCGCGTCTCCCGCCGCATTGACCGGCGCCGCGCCGATTACGGCGGCTGCCAGCGCCCCGACGGCGCCTATCAAAAGTATCGTTCGCATTACCACCAGTTGCCTTGTGCCGGGTTGCCCCGCTGCGGGTTTTTCACCTCCCGCTGTTCACGTTTGTCCGTCTCTTCAAGCGACTCGAGCAGCGCCTCCGTATTGCCCTCCGGCAGATTATCCGAATTCTGCGCCTGATCCTGCTGATCCTGCTGCGGGTCTTTCTCGGCTTTGGCCGCTTGTTGCTGCTCCGCCTGCGCCTCCTGCTTCTGCTGATCCTGCTTCTGCTGATCCTGGCCCTGTTGATCCTGCTTCTGCTGATCCTGGCCCTGTTGATCCTGCTTCTGTTTGTCCTCGCTCTGCTCCTGGTTCTCGCCGTTTTGACCTTGCTGCTGCTGATCCTGGGGTGGCGGCGGATTTTGCAGCATGCTCTTGAGCAGGTAACGCATGTGATCCAGGTTTTGCTTCGCGCCGGCATGATCCGGCTCGCGTTTCAGCAACTCCTCGTATTCGCCCACCGACGCCTCAAAGGACTTCACCGTATCTTCAAACTTTCCCGCACCCGTTTTTGCCGCTTCCGCCGACCATTTCGCCTGCTGCGCCGTCGCATTCGCGTGGTTATACGCCGCGTCAACACGCAACTGCGGGTCCCTCGAATTCTTTTCCACGTTCTCGAACTCTTCCTTCGCCTTACTCAACGCCGCCACCGCGTCCTCCGTTGAGCCCAAACCGCCGAACTGGCTCGCCTCACCATAATGGGCCAAGCCCATGTTGTAATGCACCAACGGCGATTCCGGATCCTCCGTCAGCAGTTCACGGTACTGCTCCAGCGCGCCCGACGCGTTCCCCTCCCGCAGCAGACCGTTACCCTTTTCCAACTGCTGGCGGAACGAACCCGCCGCATCTGCACCCGCACAAAAAAACGCCAACGCCAATACAATTCCCACGCGAAAAACGGGGACTGACTCGATTTTTGTGGCAGTTTGAAAAAATCGTGTCTGTCCCCGTTTTTCGCGCCTGCTTTTCGCAACTTTCGGCAGTTGGAAAATCGTGTCTGTACCTGTTTTTCGCAGCATTAATGCGTCACCAAATCTAAAGACAAGCGCACTAAGCATTCCCCGGACCCTCCGCGCCACCCGCCTCGCCGGCGCGCCGCAGGCGCAACGACCGCAGCAGCGGCATCAGCCCGATCCACAGGCCCTCGCCTCCGAAACACGCTATCGCCACCGCCAATGGCCACTGGTAACGGTTCACCAGTTGAAGGCGAACGTCGCTCGACGTCTTCCGCGCCGCAAGGCTCTGGATCTCCGCAAAAATCTCGTTGATGTCCGAATTGTCCGGCGAACTCAGAATGTAACCGCCGTTGCCCGCGTTCGCTATCCGTTGAAGCGTCTGCTCATCCAGCTTGGACAAGTGCGGCTTGTTACCATCCATCACCCGGACATACCGGCCCATCCAGTCCGGAATCAGCACCTCCGTGCCACGCGGGTCGCCAACTCCAATGACATATATACGCGCGTACTCCGACACCTTCTCCGCTTCCGCCACGGCATCTCCGCTGACCTGCTCGCCGTCGCTGATCAACAAGATCGCCCTCGAGTCCTTGTCAACGTACCCGTTCGCTTCCGTCTCTTCCTTAAACAGGTTGGCGCACTCATGCAGGGCCGCCGCGATGTCCGTGCCCTTTCTGCTCACCGCGTTCGTGTCCGTGGCATCGAGCACCATCTTGAAATACCCGTGGTCGTGCGTAAGCGGGCACTGCAACGCCGACGCACCCGAAAACGCTACCAGCCCAAAACGGTCCACCGGCAATTCGTCCAGCAGCGAGTTGATCTTCTGTTTCGCCCGCTCGAGCCGCGTCGGAAGCGGGTTCGCCGCACGCATGCTCTCTGACGTATCCAGGCAAACCACCACGTCATGGCTCAACTGCCGCACTTCCTGCCACGACGCGCCCCAGTGCGGCTGCGCAAACGTCAATCCCAACGCGATAAAACCGCAAAGCGTCAACCAGAAAAGTGGGCGGCGCACCGCTGCTCGGTAGCCCGGCAGCAGACGCAAGGCCAACTGCGACTCCACAAACGCATCCAGACGACGGCGGCGCCGCGACTCCAGCGCGTGCAACCCCAACGCGATTAGGCCTACCGCCAACACGCCCGCGCCAAGCCACCAGTGAAGCTCGCTCAGCGGAAATATAAATCCAAATCGCACCTATCGTTCCTTCTATCTTTCATGGGATCGTGTCGAACCATAGTCTTCGTGAAAACGCCGAAACCAGCATCAACGCCGCACCCGCCGTCGCAAACGGCATGAAACCTTCCTTGTGCTCGACGTAATCGTTCACCTCGATTTCCGTCGTCTCCAACTTGTTAATCTCCTCATACGCCTCCGCCAGCGAATCAAAATCCGTCGCACGGTAATACTTCCCGCCCGTCGCCGACGCGATCTTTTTCAGCGCATCCTCATCGATGCCGCCCGCGGCCCTGTTCACAAACACCCCAAAAGGCGTCGGCACCGGTACCATCCCGCCCTCCACCGTTCCCGCGCCTATCGTGTAAATCCGGATGTCGTACTCTTTGGCGAGCCGGGCCGCCGTCATCGGGCCAAGTTCCCCCGCGTTGTTCAGCCCGTCCGTCAGCAGCACGATCACCTTGCTCTTCGCTTCCGATTTCCGAAGCCGGCTCACCGCAAGCCCGATCGCCGACCCGATCGCCGTCCTCTGCCGTTTCTCGTCCTGCTCGTTGATGCCCGCACGTTCCACTTCGCGCTCCACCACCCCGTAATCCAGCGTCAGCGGGCACGCCGTCCAAGCGTACGTCGAGTAAAGCACCAGCCCGATCCGGTCCATCCCAAACCGGTCGCTGCGCCGCTGCTTCCGGTTATCGAGGAAATTCCTCACCGCCGCCTTCGTCACC
>JAPLKX010000044.1 GCA_026387845.1 Candidatus Hydrogenedentota bacterium
GCAGTGTGGCATCAAACACGTGCTCACAAGCCGCAAGTTTATGGAGAAGGTCGAGCTGCAACTCGATGCCCTCGACCGTCAACCCGAATGTGCCGCCGTTGATGCCCTGCAAAAAATCGTCACCCGTGTCGATCAGGTCGAACGTTTGCCGGGTCCGCGCCAGGAAACTCTGCGGGGCGTCGCCCACAAGTTGGACGTCCTGCGGCGTGTGCCCCGTCAGGCGCCGCCGCACTGTGGCGTCGCTCTCCAGCCCCACGATGGCTCTGACTTTCAGCGGCTGTACCTCCGCCAGCCGAAACCCGCCGTCCGTGCCGATGAGCAACACGGTATCGACCGGGCGCATCAGGTAGGGCAGCGTGCTCAGCGCGCCTTGGACATAACTCGAGTCGGTCGTGAATTCCGCCGCGATCAGCGACGTTACCCGGCTCCCGTCGCGATACAGGCCATACGCCCGGGGCGGCGGCTCTGCGCCCAGCAGGCTCAGATTGTTGGTGAGCGGGAGGTCGCGCCGCTCCGTGAAATTATCCAGCACCAGATCGTAGCCTCTGGGCGACTTGATCGTGTCGCGCACTTTGTTCTCGGGCATCATGAGCAGCGGGTACGCGTCCTTGTACTCGAACATCGAAGCGTGGTTCCACCAGACCAGCGACGCCTCGCAGCAAATAAGAACCAGAACCGTGCAGCCCGCGAGGCCGAACCGGCCCCTGCCTGCCGCCATCGCGGCATTGGCCAAAGGAACCAGGGCGAGCGCACCCACAACAACCGCCACAAGATAAAACGGGTGTACCAGCGCCATCGCCGGAAGCATCAGCACCGCCCCAATCCCCGCACCCATAAGGTCCGCCGCGTACAGCGTCGTGATATGCCGGCGCAACGCCGTGAAACTCAGCCCGACGAAAAGGCCAGCGCAGAAAAATGACGGGGAAAGCGCCACGTAATACAAACCCACGTACCCGAGTTGACGTTTCCAAAGGAACGGGTTTTGGAGTTCGATCGGGTTGAACGGGATGAACGTGGCGGCGTGAAAGCCCGCCGTCATCAGCCCGGCAAGCGCCAGGGGAAGCACCACAAAAAACACATTGAAATGGGAGAGGAAAAACGTGCGGAACAGCGCAAGGACTACCCCGCTCAGCGCCAGGCCAACCATCGCGATTGAAATCACCCAGTAGCCGTACTCCGCCCAACTCGCTACGGTAAAATACCGCGTCAGGGCAACTTCAAACGCAATCGAACCCAGCGAAACCAGCGAAACCGCCAGGCCAACTCGCCCCGTACGGGCTGGGCCGGCGTCCAACTTCACCATCTGTGCCATCTCACTTCCGCTCTTTCAACCTCAGCGAGGCCATGGCGGAATCGGCGTCCCGCCTGCCTCGTAGAAACCCCGGTAGATCCAGTCGAAGACGCTTCTCTCCCCTTCTCCCATTGTTCTGGCGGTCACTTCTTCGCACAGCCGCAACCCATGCCGTCCATTGGTGAGCACGACCAAGGCCGTCGCATTGCGCTGATCAATGGTTGCGTAATGCATAAATCCACGGCTGTCGGCCCAATGAAACAGTCTGTCACTTCCCTCCGTCGAGTGTATACCCCACCCGAGACCCCACGCAATGCCCCCGGCCACGTTCACGTGAGGGGCCGCCATGGTTTTGGCCGTCTCGGGGCGCAGAATTCCCGCCACCCCGTAATGGTCCGGCAACAAGACCCGCTTGATAAACTCGACGTATTCCAAAGCCGTCGTGTGCAGCGAGGCGGCTGCGTTCGCTTTATCGTAGTGACCAGGCGGCTGCACCACGCTGCCGTCCCAGTCGTAGCCCTGCGACACGCGACCCGATGCCCCCGAAGTCGTGTAACAAGACCGCTTCCATCCCAGCGGCTCCACGACGTACTTGCGCATAATCCGGGTCAACGGCTTGCGGGCGCGGAATTCCGCCAACCGCTGCAGGCAGATGTAGCCCGCCCCCGAATAGCTGAACACGCCGCCCGGAGATGCCTCCAGGTACAGAGGCCACTCCGGCGAATGCGTCAGCGGCAATCCGCTCGTGTGGGAGAGTAACTGGCGCGGCGTGATGGCCGCTGCGCGAGGGTCGGCTGCTATGGGGAAGTCAGGCATCACTTCCGCGACCGGTTTGTCCAGGTCACACAACCGCTCCTCGCAAAGCCGAAGAAACGCACAGGCAAACGTCGGCTTCGTGAGCGAGGCGCCCTGCATGAGCACATCCCCCGTCAACGGGACCCTGCCCGCACGGTCGGCGTAACCAAATTGCCGGTGCCAGACTAAATCCCCCTGTTTCAAAAACGCCACAGATACCCCGGGAACTCCTGATCTACCCCGCAACTCCTCGACAAAAACATCCAAATCCGCGCTCGGAATCTGGAAATCCCCCGCCGGCCCATGGCCCAATCGCTTTCCCGCCATACGCCCGGGAACCCCTGCAATCGAAAGTCCGGCCAGTTCCAATAGCTGGCGCCGGGTTAACTCAGTCAGCACCTCGTATGTTCCCCTTCAGCCCAAACCATGACTCAACACCCTTGCCGCTTAGTATACAGAATGCTTGGCGGGGAAGCTCGCTCCGGGCTCAGCAGGGTTCCGGAACATCGGGAAATCCATGACAGGGAACATGGCAGCATGCCCCACTCAAGTTTCGGCAGCTCCCTGATATTAGTCCGCAAACAGTCGGCATAAAATTAAAGCCGTGCCCGCTGTCGGGGGCTGAACACGAAATCCACAAACAACAAGGAGATGTGCGATGGCGAGAAACCACAGTTCAAAACTGGCGCTGGCAATTGCCTTGGCTGCCGCCGTGCTTATTATGCCATCACGGGCGTCGGCACAGGCTGACGACTCCGAAGCTTCCTATCTGCCCGATGCGTCTAACGACCCGTACCTGGCCGGCTACGATGACGCCGTCGCCGATGCCGATGCCGATGCCGATGCCGATTTGGCACGCGGCTGGGACCGCGGCAACCGGCGGTTTCGCGCTGCGCCCAGGAGATATGGCTGGAACGACTGGCGCTTTCGTGCACGGCCCTACCGCTACTACAGGAATTACGACCCCGACGACTACTTCTACGGCCGGCCGTTGCGATATCGATATCGCCCGTACTACGACCGCGGCTACGACCGCAACCGCAACTTCTTCTTCGGCGTGCCCTTCAGTTCTTACGAGGACAACGAGGACACGGCTTACGAGGACAACGAGGACGCGGCTTCCGCAGACGAATTACTGGCCGACTGGGACTACGGCTACGGCTACGGACGGACGTGGGCTCCGCCGGTCCAGCCCTACAGGTACGACCGCGAAGATTACATGTATGGCCGGCCAGGGTACTACAACGACTACTACGGAGGCCGGCGGTTTGACCGGGACTACGACTGGCGCTGGCGCAACCGGGGCGAGGGCCTCAGAGAATTCGGGCGTGGCTTCGAACCCCAAGAGCGTAACAGGGCCTTTGGCCGCGAGCGTGAGGAAACGTTTGGCCGCCCAAGACAAAACGAGGGCATCGGACGCGAACGCGGTGAGGGCGGGCGCGGATTGGAGAAGCGAGGGTTTGAAAGAGGGGGCGCTAACCGCGGCATGCAACGACAAGGTGCTGTAGTCCCCCGTATCAACGACATCGGGTACCAGCAGGCGCCCGAAGGACTCTACGCCAGCGAGGAAGACATCTACACGGACCCTGATGCAGCCGCCTCCGGCCCCACCGAACAACAATCAGGCGCCTCCGAAAACACCAACTGGAAAGACCAGGCTTGGGAAAGTGACAGCCGCGACACCACTGAACAACCAATCAACCGCTACTAACTTCTGAACAACAGTACCTGAACGCGGGACGCCGCCCCCACACCGGGGCGGCGTCCCCTTGATCGAAAGCGGATTCCCAACCGCCTTGTGAGTACAGTAAAGGAATCTCGGAGTACATGACTTCTTGTCCGGGATTTCCAGGCACGATCCGCTATTGCTGTCTACCCTTCTTCTTCGCTTGCAGTACTCGGGGTGGCTGGGGGAACATGGAAGGATGAAGGATGAAGGATGAAAAACTGGGACGGTTGGGACCAATGGGACGGTTGGGACCATTGGGACAATTGGGACCCTAACGTGCGAAGTGCGGGGGACGGGGTGGGACCCTGGGAAGGCGGTCGGGCTGTTCGTTGTGTTCGTGTTCATTAAAATACCCTCTGTTTTATATAGGCAGTTTTGTTGTCGTTTTTTGGGGTGAAATCACCCCACTTGAGTTTTGGGGAAGTGGTGGGATTTTGCGGAACGAGGGGGAATAGGTTGACAAACACGGGGGTGGCTGGTGTAATAGATGCGTATAGTGCTGGCGGAATGGGCAAGGAAAATTTATTTTTGGAAATTGCAGCGAGCGGCCTTTTTGACAAAATTGTCAATGCGAAAAAGCAAGAAAAGCAGGCTGTAGAAGGAGAGTTCTGAGTGCGAAGTTCTGAGTGTGAAGTTGTGGGGAAGAAGAAATTTTTAACCACAGAGAACGCAAGGTTTGGTCTTGGTCTTCTTTCACAAAAGAGCCGTGGTCAC
>JAPLKX010000704.1 GCA_026387845.1 Candidatus Hydrogenedentota bacterium
TGGCGATTTCGTGCCGCCGTTCGCTCATCGACGTGTAAATGCTGACCATGATCCCGATGCCTGCCACGACCACGATCAAGACCGCCATGAACAACAGGAGCCATTCGAGCTTGCCGATGATCCCTTCGAACAAGTCGGCAATCACGCGTGCCGGGGCGACCGCCTGCGCCACCTTGTCCTGATTGATGACTCTTGCCATCACCTCAGCGCGCCCCGGTGGCGTCTCCTTCACGCAGACCAGCACGGCCGTCACCTGTTTTTCATGTTCGTGATCTCCAACGGCGTCGTTGTGTTCGGTATCGGCGTGCTCGTGAATGTGGTAAAATCCCTCCATATTGACAAACAGCGCCCGATCGTTGGGCGTGCCCGTGGGGGCCAAAATGCCGACGACGGTGAACGATTCTTGGTGGGCCTTGCCCCCTTCTTCGGCCACGCCGTGGACGGCCTGGAACGTCGAACCGACGCGGACGTTGGTTTCCCTGGCGACCGCGGCGCCGATCACCCCTTCGAAGGGCGCAGTGGCGCTGAAGTTCTGCCCCGCGGCGAATTCGTACTTCTGTCCGCCTAGGTAGGTGAGGTTCTCGAACATCTCCGGCACGGTGCCGACTACACGGAAGCCCTGGTAGGTATGGCCCATGCACACCGGAATGGCCGCGTCCACGTCGGGCGCGAAACGCCCTTCGGTAAACTCCTCGTAGTAGCTGTAAGGAATGTTCTCGACCGGCTGTTGCAGATAGTAAACGGTGTTCAAGACCAATTGCTCTTTGCTCCCCTTGGCGCCGACGATCAGGTCGTATCCTTCGCCGCCGCGGTGGAACGAAATGGAAACCACCTGGTAAACCACCAGCACGGTCACCACCAGCGCCACGCCCAGGGCCATCGAAAAGGCCGTCAGCGCCGAGGCCAGCGACCGCTGCTGAATGCTTCGCCAGGCAATTTTCCAGAGGCTCATGGGGACAGGGGATTTAGGGATTTGGGGATTTGGGTTCTTACTTCGCAACGAGCGCGTGTGTAGCGGGCGGGCTTGCCCGCCGTGATTACGGGGTCGCCGCCACTTGCTGAACTCGATTGAACTGTTCCAAGTGATCTACGCGGGGAAATTGCTCGGCCACTTCGGCACTATGGGTCACCATGATCAGCGCGACGTTCTCTTCGCGGCAGGTTTCCCGCAGCAGGTCGAGGATCTGCTGCTGGTGGCCGGCGTCGACGTTGGCCGTCGGCTCGTCGGCCAGCAGAATTTTGGGCTTGTTGGCCAGCGCCCGGGCGACTGCCACCCGCTGCTGCTCGCCCACCGAGAGCATCGCCGGGCGGTGCGTCGTGCGGTGTTCCAGCCCTACCCGTTTGAGCAACTGCCGCGCCCGGGCCTTGTCGGGGCGACCGCGGGCGAATCGCATCGACAGCAGCACGTTCTCCAAGGCGGTAAAACCGGCCAGCAGATTAAATGTCTGAAACACATAGCCGATCCGCTCGGCGCGGAAACGGTCGCACTCGGCCTCGGGCAACAGGGTCAGGTCCCAGTTGTCGATCCGCACGCGGCCGGCGTCGGGGCG
>JAPLKX010000087.1 GCA_026387845.1 Candidatus Hydrogenedentota bacterium
GGGAGAAAAACCAAATCGTTGCACCCACGGTGAAAGCCATTACGCAAACCCAAAATCAAAGCCTGTCATTCTGAGCCCGCCCAGTCAGGGACCTCGATCTTTTTGTAAGGCTGTCCCCTGGGCGGGCGTGAGAATCTCCTCAGTAAAAACAGTGGCGCCCCAAGAGGTCTTGTCCCTCTGCGCCCCTACGTTGCGTAAAACTTCGCACTTCACACTTCGCACTTCACACTTCGCACTTCACACTTCGCACTTCGCACTTCGCACTTCGCACTTCACACTTCGCACTTCACACTTCGCACTTCACCGCGCCTACGAAGACGTGCATGATTGCGGCGGGCTTTTGAAATGAATGGCCGGAGGCGGTAGTATGGCCGGGCATTGTTGAGGGAGGGAACCGCGATGGGGTTTCCGGGCGTGTTGTTGGCGGTTTCGCTGGCGTTTTTGTGCGCCGCCGAAGTGCCGCCGCTTGCGCCTGACTGGGTTCCCCGCCTGATACCGCCAGAGGAAGCGGCGGAAGGTTTCTACCCGCTGTACAACGGAAGCGACCTGGACGGCTGGACGGTTGCAGGAGCGAACAAGCACGTCTTTTCGGCTCAGGGGGATGTTCTTGCGATAACCGGGGGAGCCGGCGGGGAGTGGCTGGTGACGACGGAGCGGTACGAGCAGTTTGTGTTGCGATACGGGTACCGGGTGTTTGAGGCGCAGGCAAGCGCGCCCACCGAGCAGACCGGCAGTGGAAGCAAAAAAGGGGACACCCCCCACAAAACGCCCGCTGAGAAGCACGGCCGGGGGGCGTCCCAACAGGGTGTGGCAATTGGGATTGGCGATGACGGGGCGAACGGTGTACAGATGTTGCACGCGGCGGCGTATTTGAACGGGCCGTTGGGCGAGTGGAACGAAGCGGAGGTGGTGAGCGAGGGGGGCCGGGTTCGGATGACGGTAAACGGCGTAGAGGTTGGCAACGCGCCGGCCCGGCCAGGGTACATCGGCATCAGGGACTGCGGCCAGCGGGTTGAGTTTCGTGGTATTCGGATCAAGCCGCTGCCGGGCTTGTCCGGTTGGCGCCAATGGGACGGGAAGGGCGGCGATGTTTTTCCTGAATCGTTCGAGCTGCAGTTTCGGTTCAAGCCGACCGTGGATGCGCGGGGAGGAGTTGCTTTCGGAGCTTTGCGGAAGCCGGTGTTTGAAGTGCGGATCGACAACCACGATGCCGAGTCGTTCACGGGCTCGCTTGCGGGGAAGGCGGAGGCGCTGGAATTGCGGGCGATGGACGGTTGCTGGAACCACATGCGGATTGCCATGGAACGGCAGGACATCCGGGTGTGGGTAAACGGGAAGACGGTAGTGGATTTCATCATGACCCGGCGTGTTTCGAGCGCGGGCGGGGACATCCGGTTTAACGTTGACCGCGGTTTGATTGACTTTGAAGATATCCAAATCAAGGCGAAGGAGTAGCATGATGGGCACGAAAAGACGTATATCGCGGCGGGGTTTCCTGGCGGTATCGGCGGCCGCGGCGGCGGGTTGCGCCACCACAAAGGAGCCGGCCCGGCCGCGCGGGGCGGCGTTGCGCGTAGGCGTGATTGGCTGCGGGGCGCGGGGCAAGGAACTGATCACGGCGCTGACCAGCGACCCGGCGTACGCGTCGGTGGGAGTGGCGGCGGTTTGCGACGTGTACGAGCCGCGGCGAAACCGGGCACACGAGATGACCGGGGCGGCGGTTGAGCGGGACTGGCGGCGGCTGATCGCAAGACACAATATCCATGCGGTCATCATCGCAACGCCCGACCATTGGCACGCGCCGATGGCGATTGCCGCAATGGAAGCCGGGAAGGATGTGTACTGCGAAAGCCCGATGGGGCTGACGCTCGAGCAGGCGGCGGCGGTGCGTGCGTGCGCGGCGCGGACCGAGCGGGTGGTGCAAATAGGCGCCGATGAGGCGTCGGACGCGCAGTGGCGTGTGGCGGCGGAGATTGTGCGGTCGGGCGAACTGGGCGCGGTGCGTTGGGCGCAGGCGGCGGTAGTGCCGGGCGCCGTGGAAGCGTTCGATGCGGCGATCGAAGCGGCCGCAACACCGCAAACGCTGGATTGGGAAGCCTTCCTGGGCGAGGTGGCGGGGCGGCCGTTCGAGCCGGCCCGCTTTTTCCAGTGGCGCGCCTATTGGGACTATTCGGGCGGGATCGCGACGAACCTTTATTACGGCAAAATCGTGCCGCTGCTCCTGGCGCTTGGCGACTCATACCCGGACCGCGTTTCGGCAGCAGGCGGCGTTTACGCGGAAGATGGGCGCGAGACGCCGGACAGTTTTGTGATGAACGTCGAGTACCCGGCGGGGCATTCGATTGTACTTGCGCATACGGCGGCGGGCGGCCGTGGGCGGCCTGCGGTGATCCGCGGCGAGCGTGCATCGCTCGAGATCGAGAACGGAATGGTGCGTGTTGTGCCCGAGCCGGGGACGGCCGGCGCCGCTGAGCGAACAGTGGCGACCGAGCCGGGGCCGTCGCATCTGGCGAATTGGTTCGAGTGCATCAAGCTGCGCCAAAGGTGCCTGTGTAACGAGGAGACCGGCTATCAGGCGATGGTGGCCGTGGCGATGGCCGTCGAGGCGTACAAGCAGGCAAAAACACTGCGGTACGACGTGACGGCAAACACAATCAGCGAAGCGCCGACTCGCGTGAGCGTAGCTTAAGAGTGTCGGGCATTTCTTGCTCGAACCAAGGCTAGGGCTTCGCCGGCGGTGCCGTCCGCCGCATATAGAATCCCAGCGTCCAGGCCTCGGAATTCCCGCTAAGGGATCGGATAAACCGGCGCAGCCCGTGCGGCTTTGCCGTTAACTCCACGGTATCGCCGTCAACTGTGTGTTTGACCGCGTCGGGGTGTTCCTTCAGATAGTTTTTCACCCAGTCCTTGTCCAGCACATAGATATCGTACCCACCCGGTACTTCTTTGGGGCGGGCAAAAAAATGGGGGCCGGGAACGCCATTCTGTACTTCTTGGACATCGAGGTAGTTGACGCGGTCAATCCGGGCCAGCCGTGCCAGCAGCGGTTCCGCTTCCTTCAGGTCTTCCGGTTCGATGGGCATCACCCGGTAACCGGCTTCCCCGGCAACGGTGGTCTTCGTCACACGGGCCGGATTCCACTCGTCTTTATCGACTTCAGTGAAGTAGCAGTCGCCCAGTAGTTTCTTGTCAAACGTCTTCTCTCCGGCATAATAAAGGGGATGTACCGATCCAATACACCCCGTTAAGACCACGCACGCGACCAGAACGACGGCTATCCGCATAACGCCTCCTTTCCGTGCCTGAAAGACACGGTTCAATTGCCGCCGTTGACATGATACACGGATCCCACAAGGAATACGCGGTCGCCGTTGGCAAGTCGAGGTCAAGAAAAAAGCAAGAAAATGGGATTCACCACGGGTTATCTTTTCGTGAGCTTGCGGGCGATCAAGAGGATGAGGCCGATTGCGCCGAGTGCGGCGGCGGGGCCGAGTGGGACAATGGGTGTTTCATCGTCGCTGTAGGGGTCGGTACCGGCGATAATTTCGAGTGAATCGGAGACGCCGTCGTTGTCGGAATCGGTGTCGATGAAGTTGGGCAGGCCGTCATTGTCGGGGTCGTCGTCTCCTTCCTCGCTGTCGGGTAATCCGTCGTTGTCGGAGTCGAGATCGAGATAGTTGGGGAGCCCGTCGTGATCGGCGTCGTCAGCGGTTTCGGTGGCGTCGTCGATGCCGTCGTTGTCGGAATCGGAATCGAGGTAGTTCGGCGCGCCGTCGTTGTCGGTATCAATCCCCCGCTCTTCGAGGTCGCCGATTCCGTCGCTGTCTCCGTCGAGCGCCGTCATGCTGCCGTAGGCGTAGGGCTGCGTATAGGCTTCGCTGTCGAAATCGGCATAGGACACCCAAAACTCGAGCGAGGTGGAGTCGTAGACGCAGTCAAGGACGTTGTCGCCGTGGATGGGGATCGCGTTGGCGATCTCAATCATTTTCTGGGCGTCGAGCGAACCGTAGTCGGCCATGATGAGCGGCCATGCGCCGCGTTCTTCGTCGTTGTAGACGACATCGTCCGCGACATTGGGCGCGTACTCGTCAGTGGGATCGTTGTCGGTCCAGACGATGAGATCGTCCGGCGGTGTCTCGGGGGCGTGGGCCTTAATTTTGACGGCGCGATGTTCGGCCCTGCCGTCGCCGAAAACGAAGTGGTATCGCTTGATGCGCTTGGCATCTCTGAGGATGTCGAGTGCCTCGGTGAGGTTGTCGGCATCATAGAGGATATTGCGCATAATGGCCATCCAATGTTCGCCGTTGATGTCATAAGGTTTTTCGCTGCCGGGCGAGTCTCCCATCTCGGCGAGGCTTATGCCGGCGGCGTTCATGCCGGTGACCGAACCGATGAGCCCGCAGAATGTCAGGTTGACGTGGGGGATTCCGTCTTTGGGCATGTACATGACGACCACAGGGAAATTGTGGGCCCTGGCGCCGAGATCCCAGTCAAAGTCGCGGGTTTGGTAGAGGTGGCCGTCGACGGTGGCATTGCCCCAGGCGGCGACACTGCTGCACGCATACGAATCAAGAGCCGCCATGGCGTGGACGCGCCGGATGTCGAGGAAGTCGAGTTGTACAGCGTCGGCTAAGCCTTGCATCTCTTCGGCGTACCGTGTATCCGTATAAGGTTCCATGGCATTCCACGCGGCGTCGAGGTTGGCCGCGCTGAACTCCTCATCCGAAGTTATGTAAGCGTAGAACGCAATGAGGAGGGTCCTGACGTCTCCGATCATGAGCCTGCCATAGTGATAGCCCATCTCGTAAGGCGTTCCGGAAACGACGATGAGGGGAATTTCGCGGTCGCCCGCATAGATCGACGTGCGATAGCCCGACCCGCCGACACCCAAGGAGAAACGGTGGTAATCCTGGGTGTGGGCGGGTTCAAACCCGTTGGCCCATGCGGCCCAGAAATCGAGGTCGCTGTTGCCGTAGACGACGCTGAACACGGTGCCACTGACGCCCGCGGCCCTGGCGATGTCGAT
>JAPLKX010000438.1 GCA_026387845.1 Candidatus Hydrogenedentota bacterium
TGGAAATGATGAATGGGGAGTGATGGATGATGATAGAAACAGTTGACAGTGCGGAGTGCGTGGTGGGTACGACGTGCGACGTGGACAGTTGAGAGTGCGAAAGGGAGAGGCATATGGACAATGAAAGCTTGGAGAAGAGACGGAAGCCCAGTTATAAGCCGCGAGCTGGGATGATGAATATACCGGTGGGATGGAGGCGTGAGGCGGGAACGGGGCGGGTGGTAGAGGATGAGGTGGAACAGGGTGTGATAGGGCTGGCGAAGGAGTTGTCGGCGGGGGGGCTTAGCCAGTCGGCGATTATGCGGAAGTTCCGGGAGGATAAGGTGCCGAACCGGGGGGAGTCGCAGTGGAGTGTGGCGATGGTGCGAAAGCTGCTGAACTACGAGGGGCTGAAAAGGGGTTGGGCGGTGCGGAAGGCGCGCCTCGATGAGGCGTACGCGGCGCGTGTGTCCGCCCTCGAGGCGGACCGGCGCGACATTGCCGCGGGCCGCGTGGCGTCTTCGCCGCTGGAGGGTGCGGACGCGGTGTCGTGGGGGGAGAAGTGGCTTTTGAACCGTGACGGGGCGCGTCGCGCGTATTGGTTGCACCAGGTGGAGGATCTCCGGGCGGAGGAGGACCGTATCGTGCACCTCGACGGTCGGGACGTGGGTAAGACGGCGGACCTTACGACGCTGGCGTTGCATTATGCGTTGACGACGCGGAAGGGGACGGGTTTGGTAGCGGCGGCGCTGGCGGGTCAGTTGCTGGCGATTTGGGAGGAGATCGAGTTTCAGCTCGAAACCAACCCGCGGCTCGAAGATTGCATCGCGCGGGGCCGGAACGGTCAGCGGAAGATGCAACGGTTTCCGTACCCGCGGCTCGAGTTCGTCAACGGCAGCGTGCTGTATTTCCGGCCGGCCGGCGCGTACGGGGAGGCGTTCCGGTCGCTGCACGTGGACCGCGTATGGGTGGACGAAGGGGCGTGGCTGAGCGAGGAGGCGTGGAGAGCGTTGCGGCAGTGTCTCAAGAGCGGCGGGAAGCTGCGCGTGTATTCGACGCCCAACGGGGTCCGGAACGCGACGTATTACCGGCTGACGAACTCGCGGAGGTGGCGGGTGTTCCGCTGGCCGTCGTGGCTCAACCCAAACTGGAGCCGGGATCAGGAGGCGGACCTGCTGGAATTCTACGGCGGCCGGGGTTCGGCGGGTTGGCAGCACGAAGTCGCCGGCGAACATGGCGCGCCCAGTTACGGCGCGTTCCACCCCGAGCAGTTCGCGCTCGCCATCCAGGACGTCCCCGAGTACAGAAAGGTCGTCATCACCAACGCCGAACTCGCCGACTGCTCATCCGAGCAAGAAGCCGAACAACGTCTCGAGGCGCTGCTGGGCATCTGGCCGGAGCCCGGCGAGTATTACGTCGGCGCCGACCTCGGTTACACCAACGACCCCACGGAAATACTCGTCTTTAGGAGAGAAAGTGCGAAGTGTGAAGTGCGAAGTGCGAAGTGTGAAGTGCGAAGTGCGGAGTGCGAAGTGCGGAGTGCGGAGTGCGAAGTGCGGAGTGCGAAGTGTGAGGAGACTGGGCCGGATGGGGGAGGAGTACGACTTGTACTCCGGGTGCATATGGAGTGTGTGCCGTACCCGCAGATCGCGCAGTGCCTGGGGGTGATCGACTCGTTGCTGGCGCCTGTAGCGATCGGCGTCGACCAGGGCGGAAACGGGCTTGCGGTGGTGCAGGAACTGATGACGCTGGATAAATACAAATCGTGCGGGTTCGAAGGCCGGCTGTTTGGGTTCGATTTCGGAAGCGTCACCCCAATCGACCTGCCGGGCGGAATGCAGGTCAAAAAAAGGACCAAGGAACTCATGACGTCGCTGATCAATCGGGCGCTGCAACGGCGCGAAATCGTCTTCCCCTCGAGCGACCCCGAAATCGCCGACCAGTTCCTCACTCAGACCTACTCGCTCAACAACGGCGCCGTCACCTACTCCAAAGGCAACGACCACATCATCGACGCCACGCGATGCA
>JAPLKX010000463.1 GCA_026387845.1 Candidatus Hydrogenedentota bacterium
GTGTAGGGGGTCAGCGGCCAGAAATCGCCGAGGAAGTATGGCGCCACCTTTTTGCATTGCTCGGTGAGCCGGCGCAACTCGGCGAAATCCACATTGTCGACGCCGGCCGCGTCGGGCCCGAAACTGTTTTCGGCCGTCATGCAACTGCGAATCCAGTACTCGTCTTTCGGGTAAATAAACCCGGTGCCGTGGTACGGAATCCACATCGAGAGGCCGTAGGTCTGGCACTGCTGCCCGGCCGGCCCCCAATACCAGTCACTGCGCAGGAGCGGCACGGCGCGGCGGAGCGTCTCGAGGTCGTTGCGACGCCCGCCGGACGCGCACGAATCGATCAGCATGTTAGGGTGGCGCCTGCGCAACTCGTCCCAGTAGGCGAAATAGCCTTCAACGTGGCGGATCTCCGTGATGCCCTGGCGGTCCTCCGAGTCGGCAGATCTCCAGAACGGCAGCGGGTCGATATTGAAATCCTGGCGGTAATCGTCGATGCCTTGCGCGGTCAGGAGGGCGTCGATGTGATCCGTGAGCCACGCACGGCACGCCGGGTCGCCCAAGTTCAGCAGGCCGCCGCCCGCGCCCCCATGCACCCACTCCGGATGGTTCGCCGTGATCCACGTGTCAGCGTGGACGCGCTCCGGTTCGAACCATACCATGACCTTTTTCCCGTTCGCGTGCATCAAATCGCTCAACTCGCGAAGGCCATTTGGAAACCGGACCGGGTCAACTTCCCACGTCCCGACCTTTGGCCACCCGACGCCGTCGCACGGGTACCACCCCGCGTCCTGCCACCAGCAATCAAATGGAATCCGCTCGTCGAGGTGCCGCTCGAGGAAGGCCCGTTCCTGCTTCGATTCCGTCATCAGATTGGGATAGAAGTTGCCCGTGCACAGCGACAACTGCGGCGACAGCGGGGTCCCGCCCGGCCGCGGCACATTGTGCGCAAACATCCACCGGCGCCACACGTTTTGAGACCTTGCCCAGCCGCCCCGCCAAAATTGCAGGACGATCATCGGCGTCCGCACTTCCTCGCCCGGGTGCAGCACGAAATGCGTCAACTCCTGCCCGCCCCGAACGCGCAGGCCCTCCGCCCCCTCCCTCGTGAACGCCGCCGCCCATTGTCCCGCCCAGCTTATGACGACAATCAGCCCGCGGCCGCCCCACTCGATGTTGAAATATGGAAACGCCTCTTGAGTCGGTCGGCCGCCCGTGTTCGCGATCCGCTTGTCGGAACCGGGCGAAAGCGTCTCGACACGCGGCTCATAACTGTTCTGCGTGCAGTTGTCCCCCGCGTTCGAATGGAGGACAAACTCGGTCTCGGTGCCGCGCGAGATAACGGTGTCGAGCGCCTGGATGTTCTCGATTACGGGCGTATCCGACGCGCCGCCGTTCTTCAAATACAACGTCCACTCGACTGTCGGAAAATCGGCATACTGCACAGCCTCACACCGGACCTCCAGCCCAGACACCGGGTCGGTATACTGAAGCGTAATTTGCGTTCGCTGCGAGTCGATCGGACGGCTGGCCGACGTGGTCTTCCACGTGGGCAAGAATTCCGAAGAAGGCCGGCCGTTATAGGCAAACGAGAAAAAAGGTTGTGCCCGCTCAGAGCCAAACGCCGCAGAGCACCACTGCTGAGCGTCCTGCATTTCCGCCGGCGTCACCTCAACCGCAGCCACAGTCACGGAAAGTATAAAGAGTGTCAGCATCAGACAAATCCCCTTTTAGACAGGATAACGGGATTAACGGCGTGAGTGCGACTTGTTGGCGTCTACTTCGCACGTCGCACGTCACACTTCGCACCTCGCACGTCGCACCTCGCACGTCGCACTTCGCACTTGGTGTCACGTCGCACGTCGCACTTCGCACTTCGCACTTCTACCGTGTGGGCGCTTCCTCGCCGGGTTTGAGAAACACGATTTCCCAGGTGGACGAGCCGGCGACGAAGAGGCGGGCGGTTTTACCGGCCAGCTTGTCGGTTTCGCGTCTTGCGGCATCTGTGCCGACCACCTGTGGATACCACTTGGATTTTCTGAGCACAGCCGCGTCGAGGATCTTTGTGGGCTTACTCCATCCGGCCGGGTCGGACAGGTCGTCGTTGAAACTGACGTAGATGCCTTCCTGCGCCCAGTTCTTATCTTTTGCACGATTCAGGAGCATCACCCAGGCATTCAAGTGCGTATTGAAGTGTATCGACGGGCCCCAGAAGGCATCGGCGTCCGGGCGGTGCCAGTCTATTGCCGCCGGGAAAATCGGCGTGACGTGCCCGCCGATACCCGGTTCGTCCCACCGTCCCTCGCGCCACTTTGAGATTTTGCCGATGGGGTTGTCGCGGTCGCCATACGCCATCCGCGCCACGGACACGCCCTGTTCGCGGATATCCTTGTTGTACGTGCTGATGAAGAAGTAGAAGAACTCCTTTTTCTGGTCGGCCACCACGCAGAAATCACCATTGCCTCCAACAAAATAAAAGTTGGCCGACTCCAGATTATTGGAATCAGCCGGCGCCTCGAGGACAATCCCCAGATCGCGCCACGTCAGCCCGTTGTCTTCTGAAAACATGCAGCCGATCCGCGGCGCCGTCTTCCCCGGCACGACCGGCGGCTCATTGTGGTACCACATGTAAAGCCTGCCGTCGTCGGCCTTGTGCGTGGCTTCAATCCACCGCCCGCCCATCTTCCACTCGGCCTCATTGTCAAACCTCACCCGCACGGAAGGCCGGCTCAGATGAAACACGTCCGGCCCCGATGAACCATAAGGATGCCCCGCTGAATTGAACATGTACATCGTCTCGCCATCCCAGTGCGCGGGGCTGTTGCAATCCGCCACACCCGGCCACTGCGGGTCCGCCGCACCCGGAAACTCCACCCGGTCCACATTCCGCACAAACACCGAATACGTCTGCCCGGCGGCGGCGCTCTCCGGCGGGGCGACTTGAGACACGAGCAACAACATCGAACACGCCACAAAGATCTGCATGCGCTTCTGTTCTCCCGATATTTGCAGCCCCTACTTCAGCCGCACATAATCGTCGATACTGAATCCGGCGTCTTTCAGGATGCGCGCGGCCAAGCTGCGCCCAATATCGCATCCGGCATGTATGGGAACGGTAATGCCAATCTTTTTCTCTTCATGCTACAGCGTCAAATGGCTTCCGGACTGTCTGTCATCCACGAAGCCCTGTGAGTGGAGGAACCGGACTAATTCGAGCGCCGTTATCTGCGGCATCCGGCTCATTCCGGGACCCCGACCGTGAGTTCCTCCACATGCACGAGCCGCTCGCGTTGCTCGACAGTCTGCCCGTGTGCTTGCAAAGCGGCCACGTGCTGTTGAACCGCCTCGCGGATGTTGCGCCTTGCCTCCTCAATGGTCGCGCCATTGCTGAAACAACCGGGCAACGTCGGACTGTACGCAAAATACCCGGGGTCATCCGGTTCTTTTTCTATGACGATCTCAAACGTGTAGAATTTCATTTCTTCTTCCCGTTGTTGCGCTTGCCACGGCCTGTCCTATTCGTCATTGTAGCCTGCCACGGCTCGTCAAGCAAAGGTTTTCGTGTTTTTGGCTCGCCCTGTGCAGAATTGCGTGCGCTGCTCCGTGATACAAAAAGGGACCCACCCCCATAAAAGCGGGGGGGGCGTCCCAACGCTGCGTGAGTGTCTGTTGATTTATAGCAGCCGGTGCCACAGAATCGAGCGAATTACAGAGGAACCTCAAATGACTCGTTTTCCGATGCATGCCACATTGTCCATTGCCACCATTTTGCTCGCCGCGTTGGCCGCCGCACAGGACGTGCGCGCACAGGAGGGGCGCGACATTATGCAATTGGAACCGTTCCCGCTGGCGCAAGTCCGCCTGCTCGAGGGCCGGTGGAATGACGAGATGCAGCGCGACCGCCAGTACTTGCACGACCTCGACGTGGACCGGCTCCTCTATCCGTTCCGGAAGCAGGCGGGGCTTGAGGCGCCGGGAGACGCGCACGACGCGCGCCCGTACGGCGGGTGGGAAGCAATGTCATGCGAGGTGCGCGGCCATTTCCCCGGGCATTTCCTTTCCGCGTGCGCGCTGATGTACGCGAGCACGGGCGACGCCGAGTTGAAGGCCAAAGCCGACGCGATGGTGGCGGAATTGGCCAAGTGCCAGGCCGCAAACGGCAACGGGTACCTCGCCGCGTTTCCCCAGACCTTTTGGGACCGGCTCGAGGCGGGGCAGCCGGTCTGGGCGCCGTATTACGTGATTCACAAGATCATGGCGGGCCTGTACGACATGTACACCCTGTGCGGTAACGAGCAGGCGCTCGATGTCCTCAAAGGCATGGCAGGCTATTTCAAATCGCGACTGGACAAACTGCCCAACGACGCCGTCGACCGGATGTTGCGCGTCGAGTTCGGCGGGATGTCGGAGGTGCTGCACAATCTCTATCGAGTCACGGGCGACCCGGCGCATCTCGAGTTGGCCCACCGGTTCGACCAACCCGAATTCCTCGGGCCGCTGGCGCTCGATTACGACAACCTCTCGCACATCCATGGCAACACCCAGATCCCCAAAGTCATCGGTGCCGCGCGACGCTATGAAATCACCGGCGACACACGGTACAGGCTCATCGCCGAGTTCTTCTGGGGGCGAGTCGTCAACACCAGAACCTACGCCACCGGCGGGAGCACCATGTTTGAGACCTGGCCCCAGCCCAACCGGCTCGCAAACACCCTCGGCCATCTCAACCACGAAACGTGCAAGACCCACAACATGCTGAAACTGACCCGCCACATCCTGTGCTGGACCGCCGACCCGGCGTACGGCGATTTTTACGAGCGCGCGCTCTTCAACGGCATCCTGGGCACGCAAGGCCCTCACCCCGGCGAACTCCAATATTACGTGGCGATGGCGCCCGGGTACCCGCGCACCTTCGGTACGCCGGACAACTCATTCTGGTGCTGCTACGGGACCGGCGTCGAGTCGTTTGCAAAACTCGGCGACAGCATCTACTTCCACGCCCCCGGCCGGCGAGACGCCCGCACCACAAGCCGGCTTTACGTCAACCTGTACATCCCGTCGCGGCTCGACTGGATCGAGGAAGGCGTGCAGGTCGATCTGGAGACGGATTTCCCGCGCGAAGACAGGGTGAGGCTGCGCCTGTCGATGGTCGCGCCGAAGTCATTCAGCCTCAACTTGCGTGTGCCGGGCTGGGTGGCGGGCAACGTGGAAGCCCGCGTTAACGCCCAACCCGCACTGACGCCCGACGTGAAGCCGACCGACACGAAGTCGGCGTCATGGCTCACGCTCGAGCGCACGTGGAACGACGGCGACCTGATCGAGGTGCGGCTGCCGATGGCCTTGCACACGATGCCCTTGCCAGACGACCCCGAGACCGTGGCAGTCCTTTACGGGCCGGTGGTGCTGGCCGGCGTCGTTGATAAGCGCGCCGGAAACGAGGCCATCATCGAGCCGGTGCACGAGGCCATAGCCGCGTACCAGGTCTCGCTTCCGCCGCTATACATCACCGGCGATCCAAAGGCGCCGGACACGTGGCTGAAACCTGTCAAAGGCAAGCCACTCACGTTCACCGCACCCGGCCAGCCCCGCGTAAAGAGACTTGTCCCGTTCTCAGACATCGTAAACGAGCGGTACGCACTCTATTTTCCCGTGGTCCAACAAGACAGCGCCCGCCTCAACGAGCTCGAACTCGCCGCCGAGAGGTGGGAACGCGAAATCGACAGGGTATTCATCTACCCCAACGAATCGCTCAAAGACGCCTCCGCCGGCGCGATCCCCGGCACCGCCACCATCTACAGACACGCCACACCCGGCGGCTGGTTCGAGTGGAAGATGAAAGTCCTCCCCGACGCTCCCACGTCCCTCCTCGTCACCTACTGGGGCAGCGACGTCGGCAGAACCTTCGACGTCCTCGTCGACGGCACGCTGCTCAAGACCGAGCAACTCAACAACCTGAAACCCGGCAGCCTCGTCGACGTCGAATACGCCCTGCCCCAAGAACTCACCCGCGGCAAAAACGAAGTAACGGTCCGGTTCCTGGCAAACCACAACACCATGGCCGGCGGCGTCTTCGGCTGCGCCACATTGAATTCCAAATGAGAGAGCCGGACATTTTCGAGTGCGGCCGCTGGGAAGTCCGCCTTAAAACCTATCCCTTGCTGCCCAAAGGCCCTGAAGGGGCCCAAACATGTCACCTTGGGGCAACGCCCCGCTGATTTCGGACGTTTCCATTTCGGCTTGCTAGCAGTCTATCAGTCTATACTGTCCACGTGTTGTAGGGTATGCGGCTCATAGCGGACGAAAGGAATGGTCCTCTCCATGTCCTCTGACCTGACATTCATCACGAACGAGCCGGGCAAGCAGCTCCGCGACCGCTTCGGCGCCCTGCGCGAAGTGATTTTGTCGTCGTGGCTTGTTCAACCCAAGAAGGGGGCACATCAAAATTGATGTTGCATTTGCATGGAGTTTAGAATCTTTGTTCGCGATATCTGCGCGCCACGCGTAGATGTTTGCTCAAGGTCGCGAACAAAGATTCTGAATGCGGCTTCTCAGCCGCCTTAGGGTAGAATTCTATGAGACCTCGGCCGGAATTGCACCAGTGCGGGAGTTCCTCGAAGAACTCGAACAAAGCGATCCCGGCGACCACGCGGCGGTTCTGGCCGGACTGGCAAAGTTGCGGAATGGCCAATATCACCGCGAGCCGCTGTCCAAAGCGCTCGGCGATGGTCTGTTTTAACTGCGCCACGTCGGCAAGCTGAACACCCGCGTGCTGTGGTTCTTTGTGAAGGGCCGCCGCATCATTGCCGTTCACGGCGCCGGAACAAAGGCCAAGCCATTCCGGCCCGCGATCTCGACACCGCGCGGGCGCGAATGCGCGACTGGCAGGAAAGGTTTGAAACGTGAAAAAGACCAACTTTGACCGCTATCTCGAGGAACAACTCAAAGACCCCGCCTTTGCCGAACGGTTTGAGAAAGCGGGCGAGGCGTGGGAGGTGGCGTTGCAGATTGCCGCGTTGCGCGAAAGGGCCGGCCTCTCCCAAAAGGAACTCGCCCGCAAACTCCACACCTCCCAGCAAAATGTCAGCCGCTTGGAATCGCCCTCCTACGAAGGCCACTCCTTGACCATGTTGCGTCGGGTCGCCGAGGTCCTCGGCGCGACCATTCGCGTCACCATCGCACCCAAGGAAGAATCCAAACCCAAGGTGCCGTCCAACACCAAAGTCGCTTACAGAATCCCTAGGAAATCATGAATCCCCAACAAGCGCACGCGCTCCTAACCGATCTTCCGCAGTTGTGAGGTCAAGATGGCGAGGGCCCACTTCCCATCGCCCCCCTAAACTGAAGTTTGTAATTTGTAATTTGTAATTCGTAATTGGCCCTTCCATTTTCCCTCCCTAGCAGTCTATACTGTCCCCGTGTTGTAGCGTACGCGGGGAGCGTTCGCGACTATTCTCCAAGGCAGGGTCTTCCTCGACTGGAAAGAACCCGTCGACGGCGCCGCGGTCGCTTCCTACAAAATTGAACACCACGAACGGCCCGCAGGCGATTCGACGCTCATCTCCGTCGCCCCCGAATCCGAAGCCACACCCAACAACCAACAACGCGGCAAAGACCGGGAATATCGTATAATCGCGCTCAACAAAGCTAGCGGAGGCGCGCCGAGCAATACCGTCGCCGCGGTGGTGTGAGCC